>NZ_BAAAEP010000026.1:0-66313 GCF_039523075.1 Caenispirillum bisanense | reverse complement strand
GCGGGGGGCCCGGCCGACGCTGTCGATCACCAGCGGCGCCTCGGCGCCGGGCGGGCGGATCAGCCACAGGCCGTCGCCGCCGAGCCCGGCCCCGTCGGCCTGCACCACGGCGGTGACGGCGGCGGCGGTGACCAGGGCCTCGACGGCGCTGCCGCCGGCCCGCAGCACGGAGGCACCGGCCTCGGCCGTCCGCCGGTCGGGCGCGACGATCAGGCCGTCGCCGCCCTCGGCGGTGAGGCTCATGAGCCGACGCGCGGGGTGAAGGAATCCGGCGCCGGGGCGATCAGCTCGCTGCCGCTCGGGGTCACCCGCATGATGGCGAAGGTGCGGTCCACCAGACCGTTGCGCTCCAGCCGGAACAGGCCGTCGACGCCCATGAAGCCGTTGGCGTTGGTCAGCGCCCCGTCGGTGAAGCGCTGCCCCGGCTGGCCGCGGCTGGCCAGCACCGCCGCCAGCGCGGCGGCATCGTAGCCGAGCGAGGCGATGGCCGGCGGCTCGCTGCCATAGGCTTCGCGGTAGCGGCGGGTGAAGTACTCGCGGCTCTGCGGCGATGGGGCGGGGTACCACGCCCCTTCCAGCGCCGGCTCGCGGCCGAGGCCCTGTTCATCGGCCCACAGCAGGGTGCCGAGGAACTGCACCTGATCCGGCCGGATGCCGTTGAAGGGCAGCATGGCCGCCACCTCGCGCAGCTTGCCGCCGCGTTCGGGCAGCAGCAGGGCCTGCATGGCGCCGCCGCTCTGGGTCAGGCGACGGATGGCTTCCTCCGGCGGGCCGCCGGGGGAGTAGTATTCCACCTGCAGCACCTGGCTGCCGGCGCGGTTGGCCGAGTCGCGGAGCGCGGTGGCCATGGCGCGGCCGTAATCGGACGACGGCGCCAGCACGCCATAGCGCTCGATCCCGCGCGACTTGGCGAAACCGATCAGGGCGTCGGCCTGTTCCTGCAGCAGCAGGCCCATGACGTAGATGCCGTCGCCGGCCACCGTGGTGTCGGTGGAGAACGACACCACCTTCACCTGCGCCGCCTGGGCCTGCGGCGCCACGGCGCGCACGTCTTCGGCGAACAGCGGCCCGAGGATCAGCTGGGCGCCTTCGGCAATGGCGCGGGAGGCGGCCTCGCGGGCGCCGGCGGCGGTGCCCTTGGTGTCGTAGGGCTGCAGCACGAACCGCTCGTCGGCGATATCGAACACCGCCATCTGGCCGGCGTTGAGTAGCGCCTGGCCGGTGGCGCCGGCCTGGCCGGTCAGCGGCACCAGCATGGCGACGCGGGCCGACTGCTCCTGCGGCTGCGGCGCCTGGACCTGCGGCTGCGGCTGGGGCTGCGGCCGGGCGGGCGCCGGCGCTTCCGCTCGGGGCGGTTCCGGTGCTATGGGTTGCTGGGCGCAGGCGGCAACCAGCGAAGCCAGCGCCAGGACAGCGAGCGATGGCAGGACACGAGACTTCCGACGACGATCCGCGCGGGGCACGGGCAACCTCCTTGGAATCCGGGCCGACGGGGCAAGAGCCTAGCGGCGCAAAGGGGCGAAGGGAAGGCGAAAGCCGGCGCCTTCCGGCGGGTCTCCATGTGGTCGCGACGCCCATCGGCAATCTGGGCGACATCACGCTGCGGGCGCTTGATACCCTGCGCGACGCCGCCGTCATTGCCTGCGAGGACACCCGCGTCACCGGCGGCCTGTGCCGGCGGCTCGGCATCGACACGCCGCTTCTGCCCTACCACGAGCACAACGCCGAGTCGATGCGGCCCAAGCTGATTTCCCGGATGAAGAACGGCGAGGCGGTGGCTCTCGTTTCAGACGCCGGCACGCCGCTGGTGTCCGACCCCGGCTACAAGCTGGTGCGGGCGGTGGTGGCGGAAGGGCTGACGGTGGTGCCGCTGCCCGGTGCCTCGGCGGCGCTGGCGGCGCTGGTGGTGGCGGGGCTGCCGTCGGACCGCTTCCTGTTCTGCGGCTTTCCGCCCCAGAAGACCAAGGCCCGCCGCGACTGGCTGGCCGATGTGGCGGCGGTGCCGGCCACCCTGGTCATCTACGAAGGGCCGAGCCGGCTGGCCGACAGCCTGGCCGACATGGCCGAGGTGCTGGGGGCCGGGCGCGAGGCGGCGGTGTGCCGCGAACTCACCAAGATGTACGAGGAAACCCGCCGCGCCACCCTGGCCGATCTGGCTGCCCATTACGCCGCCGCCGGGGCGCCCAAGGGCGAGGTGGTGGTGGTGGTCGGGCCGCCTCTGGCTGCCGCCGCCGCGACCGAGGAGGATCTGGACACCCTGCTGCGGGCGGCGCTCGATCGCGGCGACAGCGTGCGCGACGCCGCCGCCGCCGTCGCCGCCGCCACCGGGCGCAAGAAGCGCGAGGTCTATGCCCGCGCCCTGGAGATCGCCGGCCAATGACCCGGCCGCGCCCGACCGCCGAGCGGCGTGAGGCCGAGCACCTGGGCCGCAGCGCCGAGGCGGCCTGCATCGACAGCCTGCAACGGGGCGGCTGGCAGGTGCTGGCGACCCGCTTCCGGCCGCCGCGCGGCCAGGGCGCCGGGGAAATCGACATCGTCGCCCGCCGTGCCGCCACGCTCGCCTTCATCGAGGTCAAGGCCCGCGCCAGTACCGTGGCGGCGGCGGAAAGCCTGGGCGCCCGGCAGCAGCAGCGCATCGCCCGCGCCGCCGAGGTGTTCCTCGCCCTCAACCCGGATCTGGCGGCGCTCGACTGCCGCTTCGACGTCATGCTGGTGGCCGCCGATGCGCCGCCGGCCCACCTGGAGGATGCCTGGCGGCCCGGCTGGTGACGCCGGGCAGGTGCATTTTGTCCTTTTCTCGCCGCGGGCAGCCATTATGGTGGTGCGCCACAGGTTCGACCGCTGCGGAGCCCCATGACGCCGAGACAGCAGCGCCGCCGCCCGCGCTGGGTGCTGATCCTGCCGGCCGCCGTGGTGGCGACTGCCGGCTGCACCCCCGTCGGCGCTGCCATCGGAGCCGGCGCCATGGTGGGCACGGCGGTGGCCGAGGAACGCGGCCTCGACGGCACCGCCCGCGACGTCGAAATCAAGCTGACGCTGCTCAAGCGTTATGACGATCGCAACGTCCTGTTTCGCGGCATCGCCGCCACCGTCATGGAGGGCCGCGTGCTGCTGACCGGACAGATCACCGATGCCGCCGTGCTGGATGAAGCGGTGCGCATCGCCTGGCGCGTCGACGGGGTAAGGGAAGTGATCAACGAAGTGGTGCTGACCGACCGCCCGGAACCCGGAACCGACCTGCGCGACGCCCTCATCGAGGCGGACCTGCGGCAGGCGCTGATGTTCGACACCTCCGTCCTTGCCATCAACTATGCGGTGGAGGTGGAGGACGGCATCGTCTACCTGCTCGGCATCGCCCAGTCGGAGACGGAGCGGCGGCGGGCGGTGGCGCATGCCCGCGCCACCAACTATGTCCGCCGCGTCGTCGACCACACCATTCTGAAGACCGACCCGCGCCGGGCGGTGGCGGCGCCGCCGCCTGCCGCCGTTCCGCCGGTCGTGCAGGAGGAGGGCCGCTCATGACCGCGTCCGGCCGCAGTACCCCCGATCCCGGCCGCCTGCTGGCCGAACTGGCCGGCAAGGGCGAGAGCGCCTTCGACGTGGCGGAAGCGGCGCTGGCCCTGGCCGCCCTGCGCCGCCCCGGCCTGTCCCTCGACCCCTACCGCGCCCACCTGCGCGAACTGGTGCAGGACCTGGCCGACCGCGCCGCCGGCCTGCCGCCCGCCGCCGCCGACCAGGCCGATGCCCTGGCCGAGGTGCTGGCGGTGCAGCACGGCTACACCGGCGACGAGGAAACCTACGACGACCTCGCCAACGCCGACCTGATGCAGGTGATCGACCGCCGGCGGGGCCTCCCGGTGACGCTCGGCATCCTCTACATCCACGCCGGGCGGGCCCAGGGGTGGGATGTGGTGGGGCTGAACTTCCCCGGCCATTTCCTCATCCGCGTCCAGGGCGGCGACGCCGAGCGCGTCATCATCGACCCCTTCCACCGCGGCCGCCGGCTGGAGGCCCACGACCTGCGCGAGCTGCTGAAGACCGTGCAGGGCCAGGCGGCGGAACTGACGCCGGAGGTCTACCAGCCGCTGACCGACCGGGCGGTGGTCATGCGGCTGCTCAACAACATCAAGCTGCGCCACATGGAAGGCAGCCGCTTCGCCCAGGCGCTGGAAACGGTGACCGACATGCAGCGCCTTGCCCCCGACGATCCTGCCCTGTGGCGGGAACGCGGGCTGCTGCACATGCGGGTGGGCGATCTGCCGGGGGCCATCGGGGCGCTGGACGAATATGTCGCCCGGGCGCCGGAGGGGCCGGACCGCACGCGCATCGATCTGGTGCTGCAAGAGTTGCGTCAGCGCCTCCACTGAACGACATTTCCAGCCATCTGTCCGATCTTCCGGCGCCGCCCTGCCGCGGCCGGCGCCCTCTGGAGACCTGCCCATGACGCTCAAAGTCGCCATCCAGATGGACCCCATCCAGGCCATCGACATCGCCGGCGATAGCACCTTCGTCCTCGCCCTGGAGGCCCAGGCCCGTGGCCATGCCCTGTGGCACTACGAGCCGCGCCACCTGAGCTTCCGCGAAGGCCGGGTGATCGCCGAGGCGCGGCGGCTGACGGTGCGCCGCAAGACCGGCGACCACTTCACTCTGGGCGATGCGGAACAGCTGGACCTGTCGACGGTGGACGTGGTGCTGATGCGCCAGGACCCGCCGTTTGACATGGCCTACATCACCGCCACCCACATCCTGGAGCACGTGCACCCGAAGACGCTGGTGGTGAACGATCCGGCGAGCGTGCGCAACGCCCCGGAAAAGCTGTTCGTCACCCACTTCCCGCAGCTGATGCCGCCGACCCTGATTTCCTCCGACGTCGCCGAGATCAAGCGGTTCCGCGACCGGTACGAGGACATCATCGTCAAGCCGCTGTTCGGCAACGGCGGCGCCGGCGTGTTCCACATCACGCCGGGGGACGAGAACCTCAACAGCCTGCTGGAACTGTTCAGCCAGCGCTCGCGCGAGCCGCTGATCGTGCAGAAGTACCTGCCGGCGGTGCGCCAGGGCGACAAGCGCATCATCCTGGTGGACGGCGAGCCGCTGGGCGCCATCAACCGGGTGCCGGCGGCCGGCGAGGCGCGGTCGAACATGCACGTCGGCGGGCGGGCGGAAAAGTCCCTGCTCACCGACCGCGACCGCGAGATCTGCGCCACCATCGGCCCGGTGCTGAAGGAACAGGGGCTGGTGTTCGTCGGCATCGACGTGATCGGCGACTACCTGACGGAAATCAACGTCACCTCGCCCACCGGCCTGCAGGAAGTGGCGCGGTTTGACGGCACCCAGCTGGAAGCCGCCATCTGGGACGTGATCGAAGGCAAGATCGCCGCCCGCGGCTGAGGCCACGGCGGCGGCGACCGGCGTACTGTGCAACGGCATCGGCCGCGGGGAGATGATCCCCGCGGCCGATGCGCGTGATGCCGTCTGCCTTACAGGATGAACTTCGACAGGTCGCCCTTCTGGGCCAGGCCGCCGACGCGGTCCTGCACCAGCTGCGGCGTGATGGCGATGGTTTCGCCGTCGCGGTCGGAGGCGGTGAAGCTGATCTCTTCCAGCAGCCGCTCCAGCACCGTGTGCAGGCGGCGGGCGCCGATGTTCTCCACCGACCGGTTGACCTCCGCCGCCAGTTCGGCCAGGGCGTCGATGGCAGCGTCGTCGAACTCCAGCGTCACCCCTTCGGTCTGCATCAGCGCCTTGTACTGCTTGATGAGGCTGGCTTCCGGCTCGGTCAGGATGCGCTTGAAGTCGTCCTTGGTCAGCGCCTGCAGCTCGACGCGGATCGGCAGGCGGCCCTGCAGTTCCGGCAGCAGGTCCGACGGCTTGGCCAGGTGGAAGGCGCCGGAGGCGATGAACAGGATGTGATCGGTCTTCACCGTGCCGTGCTTGGTGGCAACGGTGGTGCCTTCGATCAGCGGCAGCAGGTCGCGCTGCACGCCCTCGCGCGAGACGTCGCCGCCGCGCATGCCGGCATCGGAGCGGGCGGTGATCTTGTCGATCTCGTCCAGGAAGACGATGCCGTTGTTCTCCACCGCCTTGATGGCTTCCTGCACCACCTCTTCCTGGTCGAGCAGCTTGTCGCTCTCTTCCTTCACCAGCACGTCGTAGCTGGCCGAGACGGTCATCTTGCGCGGCTTCTGGCGGCCGCCGAAGGCCTTGCCGAAGATGTCGTTGAGGTTGAGCATGCCCATCTGGGCGCCCGGCATGCCGGGGATGTCGATGGTGGGCATGCCGGCGTTGCCGGTATCGGCCACCATGACCTCGATCTCGCGGTCGTTGAGCACGCCCTCGCGCAGCATCTTGCGGAACTTCTGGCGCGTCTCGGCGCTGGCGTTCTGGCCGACCAGGGCGTCGATGACCCGTTCCTCCGCCGCCAGTTCCGCCTTGGCGGTGACCGACTTGCGCAGGCGTTCGCGGGTGTCGTTGATGGCGATTTCCACCAGGTCGCGGACGATGCTTTCCACGTCGCGGCCGACATAGCCGACCTCGGTGAACTTGGTCGCCTCCACCTTCAGGAAGGGCGCCTGGGCCAGACGGGCGAGACGGCGGGCGATTTCCGTCTTGCCGACGCCGGTCGGGCCGATCATCAGGATGTTCTTCGGCAGCACCTCTTCGCGCAGGCCCTCGGGCAGCTGCTGGCGGCGCCAGCGGTTGCGCAGGGCGATGGCGACGGCGCGCTTGGCATCGTGCTGGCCGACGATGAAGCGGTCCAGCTCGGAGACGATCTCGCGGGGGGAGAAGGCGGCGGTCATAGCGCTTCCACGGTGATGTTCTGGTTCGTGTAGATGCAGATGTCGCCGGCGATGGCCATGGCCTTGCGGGCGATCTGCTCGGCCTCCAGGCCGTCGACGTCGATGAGGGCGCGGGCGGCGGCCAGGGCGTAGGAACCGCCGGAGCCGATGCCGATGAGGCCGTCCTCGGGCTCCAGCACGTCGCCGTTGCCGGTCAGCACCAGCGACACGTCGGCGTCGGCAACGGCCATCATGGCTTCCAGCCGGCGCAGGTAGCGGTCGGTGCGCCAGTCCTTGGCCAGTTCGACGCAGGCGCGGGTGAGCTGGCCGGGGTGCTGTTCCAGCTTGGCTTCCAGGCGCTCCAGCAGGGTGAAGGCGTCGGCGGTGGCGCCGGCGAAGCCGACCAGGATGCGGCCGCCGGGGCCGAGGCGGCGCACCTTGCGGGCATTGGCCTTCATGACCGTGTTGCCGAAGGAGACCTGCCCGTCGCCGGCGATGACGACGCGCCCGTTCTTGCGCACGGACAGGATGGTGGTGCCGTGCCAGGTGATGTCGGAAGACTGGCTCATGAAGTCCACTGCCGTTGGGGGGCGGGAAGGGCGGGCGACGGCGCGGGGCCGCCGCAAGTGTCGACGAACATGGGACGATGGCGGCGGACGGTCAACCCTCGGCGGGCGCGGGGGCTTTTGCGGCGGCTACACGCTATGAGAGTTGCATGACGGAAGAGCCCAAAAGGGTTGCCATAGATCGCTCTTCACGGTATTTGGAAAAGGCTGGATACTCTCCTGATGCAACCGCGCGCCGGTGGGCGACGCCGGTCCCAGGCCATGCGAGGAACCCCCGTGACCACCGCCCCTTCCCAAGCCGGCACCCCTGCCCACCTGCATCTCCGCATCGCCATCCAGACCGCCCTGCGCATGGCGGATGAGGCGGAGTTGCACAGTTGCGTGGTGAAGCTGGCCGATGCCCTCGACGATGCCGGCGGGCCGGTCGGTCAGGCGCCGGCACTGCCGGCCTGGCTGCGGGCAAAGCGGCGCAGCGGCTGACGGCGGCAGGGCCGTAAGTCAGGGCAAGGCGCGACAGGCAGAGGGGATCAGGGAAGCGAGAGGCGGGGTCAGCCGCCGGGATTAGGCAGGCGGCATTCGCCCGGAAGAAAGAGGCGGCATCCGCCGGGCTCAAATAGGCGGCTTCCGCCGGAAGAAAGAGGCGGCTTCCGCCGCCGGGCGCCGTCACGGCGGGCCCTCGGAACCGCCGTGACGGAGGGCGCGCGACGGGTCAGTCGCGGCGACCCATGGCCTTCAGCATCTTCAGAACGGTCTCGCGCTGCTCGTCCAGCGGCAGTTTCCAGTAGGCCTGAACCAGTTCCAGCGTCTCGTTCTTCTTCATCGGGTCTTCCTCGAACGGCGCCCGCGGAATGTCGGTGATGCCGGCCTGTTCCGGCAGGTGCTGGGTGGGGCGGTGCGAGGTGATGCGGTCGTCGATGTCTTCGAAGAAGTACTGGATCGGCACACCCATGACGCGCGCGATGTCGTAAAGGCGCGATGCCGACACGCGGTTGGACCCGCGCTCGTACTTCTGGATCTGCTGGAACGTCACCCCCACCGCGGCCGCCAGCTGTTCCTGGCTGAGGCCCAACAGCGTGCGGCGCAGGCGCAGCCGGCTGCCAACATGAACGTCGACCGGATCAGGACCGTACTCCTTGGCCGTGATCGGCTGCCGGCGTCGTTCGAAGGGTCGTTGAGTCTGCGTCACGTTCTGTGCACCGTTGTAATTGGCCGGAATCGACTTATGCTTGAGGTGGCGGCAAAGATATATCGCTTCCCGTTGCGGCTCCAGTTGATTTCACAACCATACGACGCGCCCGACGTGTGGGTGTGGCGGCTGGCGCCCCTCCTAATGGTCTGAATCTCCAAGGACATCATCCAATGCGAGTCGCTTCCGTCGACCGGGTCACCAATGAAACCCAGATCAGCGTCACCGTGAACCTCGACGGCACGGGTCAGTATGACATCAGCACCGGCGTGGGCTTCCTGGATCATATGCTGGAACAGCTCTCGCGTCATGGGCTAATCGACTTGACGGTTCGCGCCAAGGGCGACCTGCACATCGACGCCCACCACACGGTGGAGGACACCGGCCTGGCGCTCGGCATGGCCTTCGCCAAGGCGCTGGGCGACCGCAAGGGCATCCGCCGCTACGGCAGCGCCGTCATCCCCATGGATGAAACCTGCTCGGAAGTGGCGCTCGACCTGTCCAACCGCCCGTATCTGGTGTGGAAGGTGGCCTTCACCCGCGACAAGCTGGGTGATTTCGATACCGAACTGTTCAAGGAATGGTTCCAGGCCTTCGCCCAGATGGGCGGCATCACCCTGCACGTGGTCAACCGCTACGGCGAGAACAACCACCACATCATCGAAAGCTGCTTCAAGGGCCTCGCCCGCGCCCTGCGCATGGCGGTGGAGATCGACCCCCGCGCCGCCGGCAGCGTGCCGTCCACCAAGGGCGTGCTGGGCGGCAGCCTGTAAGGGAGGCAGCGCCGCCGCAGCCGGCGGCGGCGCGCTCTCACCTCAGTGGTCGGAGCCGTGCAGGATCTGGTCGCGCAGGCCGGTGTCGTAGTCGCGGCCGGCCTGGGTGAGGGTGATGGCGGTGGGGAAGAACGACCGCGCCAGACCCTTGCGCTCCAGCGCCTTCCACACCGCTTCGTTGCCGAGGCCGGTGGCATCGGCCGACGACACCACATAGCGGCCGAGGTGGAAGTGGTTGCCGTGGGCATGCGGGAACTGGCTGACCGTGGAATCGCCGGTCAGGGCGTCGATCATCGCCGTTTCCGGGTCGTTGGCCAGTTCCTGCAGCAGCGTCAGGGTCTTCAGCTGCAGCGGGTTGAGCTTGAGCGGGTTCTGTTTCGGGGGCATGGCAGTCCTCTGACGGGAAAGAGCGGGCCGGCGCCGTCCTGTCACGGACGAACGCCGGCCCGGCAGGGAAGGTATCAGGCGCCCTTCATGGCGCCGAACTGACGCGCCGCGACGGTGAGCATGGCAAGGTCGATGCTGTCGGTGGCACGCAGCTCGGCCATCAGCTGGTCGGCCCGTTCCACCGCCGGCAGCATGCCGCCGATCCACTGCTCCACCGCCTCGCCGGCATCGGCGCGCGGGCCGGCGACGGCGAGCACCGCCTCGGTCAGCTCGCGCTGGTCGCGGTACAGCTCCTCGATGATCGCCGCCACCGCCAGCTTCTGCCAGTGGCTGCCGACCGCCAGCGGTTCCGCCACCGCCCGCAGCCAGCCGAGGCCGAAGCGGGCGCCCACCGCGAAGTAGTGGCGGGCGGCATCGGTGACGTCATCCAGCCCGTGGCGGGCGGCGATGCGGGTGACATCGGGGGCGCTGGCCAGCAGGATCAGGTTGGCGACCCGCCGTGCCAGGGCCTCCGGCACGCCCTGGGCGGTGTAGTGGTCGGCGCGCGCTGCCACCTCGGCCACCACGTCGCCGGCCGCGGCGTCGGCGATGCGGTCCATCAGGCGGTCCACCCCCGGCGACAGTTCGGCGATCACCGCCCCCATGTCGAGCGGCGCCGGGCACTGGCGCAGCACCCACAGGGTGCCGCGTTCGATGAGCCGGTTGGCCTCGATCAGCATGTCGATCTGCACGGCGGCGGGAACCTTGGCGTCCAGCGCCTCGATCTCGCTCCACAGGTCGCGCATGCGGAAGGCGTCGCGGGTGATGATGTAGGCCCGCGCGATGTCGGCCGCCTTCACCCCGGTCTTTTCGGTGATCTGGGTGACGAAGGTGCCGCCGACGCGGTTGATCATGCTGTTGGTGGCGTGGGTGGCGATGATCTCCCGCCGCAGGCGGTGGCGGCAGATGGCATCGCGGTAGCGGTCCTGCAGCGCCGTCGGGAAATAGCGCACCAGGTCGTCCAGCAGCATGGGATCGTCGGGCAGGTCGGACCCGAGGATCTCGTCGAACAGCCACAGCTTGGCATAGGGCATGAGCACGGCGATTTCCGGCCGCGTCAGGCCCTTCTTGGCGGCGAAGCGTTCCGCCACCGCCTCGTCATCGGGCAGGAACTCGATGCCGCGGTCCAGGCGCCCGGCCCGTTCCAGCATCTTCATCAGGCGCTGGTGGTGGTCCAGGATGTCGACCCCGCGCGCCTCCGCCAGCGAAATGGCGGCGGTCTGCAGGTAGTTGTCGCGCAGGACCAGATCGCCCACTTCCTCGGTCATGTCGGCGAGGATCTGGTTGCGCTGCTTTTCGGTCATGTCGCCGTCGGCGACGACGCCGTTGAGCAGGATCTTGATGTTCACCTCGTGGTCGGAGGTGTCGACGCCGGCCGAGTTGTCGATGGCGTCGGTGTTGAGGCGCACGCCGGCCAGCGCCGCCTCGATGCGGCCGCGCTGGGTGCAGCCAAGGTTGGCGCCTTCGCCCACCACGCGGGCGCGCACGTCGCGGCCGTTGATGCGGATGGCGTCGTTGGCGCGGTCGCCCACCTCGGCATTGTTTTCGGTCGAGGCCTTGATGTAGGTGCCGATGCCGCCGAACCACAGCAGGTCCACCTGCGCGGTCAGCAGCGCCTTCATCAGCTCGTTGGGCGTCACCACCTCCTTGTCGAGGCCGAGCGCCTGGCGGATTTCCGGCGTCAGCTGCACCGTCTTGGCGCGGCGTTCATAGATCATGCCGCCCTGCGACAGCGCCGCCGGGTTGTAGTCGGCCCAGGTGGAGCGCGGCGTTTCGAACAGGCGCTTGCGCTCGTGCCAGCTGGCTTCGGCGTCCGGGTTGGGGTCGACGAAGATGTGCTGGTGGTTGAAGGCGCCGATCAGGCGGATGTGCTTCGACAGCAGCATGCCGTTGCCGAACACGTCGCCCGACATGTCGCCGATGCCGACGCAGGTGAAGTCCTGGCTCTGGGTGTCGTGGCCGACCTCGCGGAAGTGCCGCTTCACCGCTTCCCAGGCGCCGCGGGCGGTGATGCCCATGGCCTTGTGGTCATAGCCCTTGGAGCCGCCGGAGGCGAAGGCGTCGCCGAGCCAGAAGCCGTAGTCGAGCGAGATGCCGTTGGCGATGTCGGAGAAGGTGGCCGTGCCCTTGTCGGCGGCGACCACCAGATAGGGGTCGTCGTCGTCGCGGCGGACCACGTCGGGCGGCGGCACCACGGTGTCGCCCTTCAGGTTGTCGGTGATGTCGAGCAACCCGCGCATGAAGGTCTGGTAGCAGGCGATGCCTTCCGCCAGCTGGGCGTCGCGGCCGCCTTCCGCCGGCGGCTGCTTGACCACGAAGCCGCCCTTGGAGCCCACCGGCACGATGACGGCGTTCTTCACCATCTGCGCCTTCAGCAGGCCGAGGATCTCGGTGCGGAAATCCTCGCGCCGGTCGGACCAGCGCAGGCCGCCGCGGGCGACCTTGCCGCCGCGCAGGTGGATGGCCTCCACCCGCGGGCTGTAGACCCACACCTCCACCCACGGGCGGGGCAGGGGCAGGTCTTCCACCTCGCGGCTGTTGAGCTTGAACGAGACATAGCCCTTCGGCCGGCCGTCGGCGGCGGTCTGGTAGAAGTTGGTGCGCAGGGTGGACCGGATGAGGTTGAGGTAACGCCGCAGGATGCGGTCCTCGTCCGGGTTGGCGACGTCGTCCAGCAGCTGCTGGATTTCCAGCACCAGGGCACCGGCATTGGCGCCTTCGCCGCGCGGGTCGAACTGGGCATGGAACAGCAGCACCAGCCGGCGGGTGATTTCCGGGTGCGACGCCAGCGCCTGCTCGATGTAGCTCTGGCTGAAGGTGAAGGCGGCCTGGCGCAGGTACTTGGCATAGGCGCGCAGCATGGTCACCTCGCGCCACGACAGGCCGGCGCCGATGACCAGGCGGTTGAAGCCGTCGTTCTCGGCCTCGCCCTGCCAGACCCGCTCGAACGCCTCCTGGAAGCGTTCGCGGGCGCTGCCGACGTCGATGGTGGAGCCGTCGGCGGCCATCATCTCGAAGTCGTGCACCCACACGCTGCGACGGCCGCCGCCGCCGCCGTTGCCATTGCCGAGCGCCTCCTCGCGGATGCGGATTTCAAAGGGCACCTCGCCCATCACCCGGAAGCCCATGTTTTCCAGCATGGGCAGGATGTCGGACAGCGACAGCGCCCGCTCGGCGCGGTAGATCTTGAACCGCACCTGGTCTTCCGCCACTTCCACCGGGCGGTAGAGGTTCATGCCGAGCGGCCGGTTCTCCGCCAGCATGGTCTCGATGCGGTCGACGTCGGCCACCCCCGCCTGCACCGTGTAGCGCTCGCGGTAGAAGCCGGGGAAGGCCTGGCCGTAGCGGCGGAACAGGCGCGCCCCCTGTTCCTCGCCGCGGGCGGCGTAGAGGGCGTTTTCCAGGTGGTCGGACCACTGGCGGGCGGCATCGGCCAGCCGCGCCTCCACCTCCCGCAGGTCCACCGCCGGGATCTGGAACGGCGTGGTGCGGATGATGAAGTGCAGGCGGGCGAGCGGGCTGTCCACCACCTGGGTGTAGTAGGCGGTCATGGTGCCGCCGAAGGCCTTTTCCAGGATGTCCTGGGCGGTCAGGCGCAGCTGGGTGTCGTAACGGTCGCGCGGCACGAACACCAGGCAGGAGACGAAGCGTTCGAACTCGTCCACCCGCGCGAACAGGGCCACCCGCTGGCGTTCCTGCAGGTGCAGGATGCCGAGCGCGGTTTCAAGAAGCTGCTCGTCCGACGACTGGAACAGCTCGTCGCGCGGCAGGTTCTCCAGGATGTTCATCAGCTTCTTGCCGTCGTGGCTGCGCGGCCGGAAGTTGGCGTTGCGCAGGATGCGGTCGATCTTCCGCCGCAGCACCGGCACGAACAGCGGGCTGTTGGTGTAGACGTTGGAGGTGAACAGGCCGACGAACAGGTGCATGCCGACCACCCGGCCACCCGCGTCCAGCCGCTTGACGCCGATGACGTCCATCTGCACCGGCCGATGAACGCGCGCCCTCTTGTTGGTCTTGGCGATGACCAGATAGGTCGGCCGCATGAGGAAGCCCTGCACGTCGCCGGGCAGCTGGGCGCCATCGCCCAGTTCCTCGAACACCAGTTCGCCGGCATCGCGCAGGATGCCGAGCGCGGTGTCGCCGTCGGCCTGCACGGCGGTGCCGCCGCCGGGGGCGTCGGCGAAGCTGTGGTCGCGGTAGCCGAGGAAGGTGAAGTGGTTCTCCGTCAGCCACTTGAGGAAATCGCAGACCTCGGAGTGGTCTTCCGCCGTCAGGCCGGCGGGGGCGGCCGGCAATTCGGCCATCACCGCCTGCATGCGCTCGTTCATGGCCGCCCAGTCGGTGACCGCCGCGCGCACCTGATGCAGCACCTGCTCCAGCTGGGCGGCGATGGCCGCCAGCACGGCGGCGTCGCCCTGCTCGGTGATCTCGATCAGCATGATGGACTCGGGGTGGGCCGACTCGTCCTCGCCCGACTCCAGCAGCTCGCTTACCCGGCCGCTGTCGTCGCGGCGCAGGTGGACGATGGGGTGGATCACCAGGTGGACCACCAGATCGAGCCGGTGAAGCTCCGCCGTCACCGAGTCGACCAGGAACGGCATGTCGTCGTTCACCAGTTCCACGATGGTGTGGTCGGAGGTCCAGCCGTGTTCCTCGAAGTTGGGATTGTAGACGCGCACCTTGGGCTGGCCGGGTCGCCGCGAGCGGGCGAACTGCCACAGGCCCATGGCCGCGCCGTACAGGGCCTCGGGATCCTTGTCGAGGATGTCGTCGGGCGGGACATGCCGGAACATGTGCCGCACGAACCGGCCGGCCGTCTCGGCCGCCTCGGGCTCCAGCCGGTCGGAGATGAGGGCGACCACCCGGTCGATCAGCTCCGCCTTGAGCGATACCGCTCGCTGGGACATTTGTTTTCCTCCAGGGAAGTTCGTTTCTTTGGGTTTTGCTCGGGCTTCCGGGGACAGCTTCGCGCCGTTGGAATTTTCTTTCAACAGGTTGCAGCACCCGACATGCCCGACTTTTTCGCACGCCGACGCGCGCCGGCCACCCGCCGTTGCGAAACCGCGATGGAACACGTGGATCAACCTTGACGCTGCAAGGGACTCTCGCGACACTTTCGTCGCATGACCTGGGGGAGGGTGGGAGAGAAATGGCGGAGCGGACCATGGACGACAGTCTGGAACAGGCGCCGCAGGCCCGTTGGGCGGCCGAGCTGCCGCCGGCTGTGGCGGCGGCGGAGGAGGCGGCCCTGCTGGCGCGCCTGCCGGCCGACTTCGTGCAGACGCTGACCGCCGACCAGCGCCGCATGCTGCGCCGCGCCCTGCCGGGGCAGCCGTGGAAGCGCCATCCGGTCGACCTGCGCTTCACGCTGCCGCTGTTCGGCCGCGGCGTTTATCTGGCGGTGGTGGCGGGGGCGGAGCGGCGCGGCGCCGAGCGCCGGCGCGACGACCGCCTGCGCCATCCGCTGCACACCCTCGGCAACCTGGCCTTCCTGGCGGCGGTGGCGGCGCTGCTCTATGCGCTGGTGCTGACCGGCATGTTCCTGGCCCGCGACCTGCCGCTGGGCTGATCGCTCGGGGGAGGGGAGGGGAGACGCGAGTCGCCGGCCGGGTGGTGGTCGGCGGTCAGCCGCTCTCGCCGTCGTGCAGGGTGGTGGCGGAACCGGCCCGCAGGTCGTGGATCTGGCAGTACTTGCCGCGCTTCGTCAGTTCCCGGCAGAGGATCGGCGACAGCGACGGGTCGCCGACCAGATACAGCCGCATGAACCGCCCCTTGCCGGGAATGTCGACCTCCCGCGTCATGGTGCGGAAGTACAGCACGCCGGGCCAGAAATCTGCCATCCGGTGCCAGTCCTTGGGGGCACTGCCCGGCAGCTTGTAGGAGCCGAGGTGGACGGCGAAGGTCAGCGACTCGGCCGAAGGGTCGTCGGTCAGCATGGGCATCTGCTGCGCCGCCGCCGGAGCCGGCACCCCTGCCGCCGCCACGCCGAGCACGAGCCCCGCCAGCATCGCTGCCGCCAACCGCCTGGTCATGATCCCTGCCCCCTCGATCCGTTCCACCACGATCATGGAACCGTCCGACTTTCATCGCCCATGGCGGGCGGACCGTCAACCGGATGGTGACCAAGTCCGGCCGGCAGATCCGCCCGCCGGCATCGCCCATGGCCCGCCCGCCCCGTGCCCCGCCGCTCGTGGACAGGAGACCCCATGGGAACCGTCGCCATCCTGCTGACCGATCGTTTCGCCGACTGGGAGAGCGCCTATGTGACCGGCATCGGCCGCCCCTTCTACGGCATCGGCACCCGCATCCTGTCGCCGGACGGCGGTCCGGTGGCCTCTCAGGGCGGCGTGACGGTGGTGCCGGACGGGGCGCTGGCGACGTTCTATGCCGCCGCCGGGGACGTGCTGTTGATCTGCGGCGGCCTCCACTGGCAGCAGCCGGCGGCGACCGATGTCGGCCCGGTCGCCCGGCAGGTGCTGGAGGCCGGCGGGTCGGTGGCCGGCATCTGCGCCGGTACCCTGGCGCTGGCGCGGGCGGGGTTGCTCGACAGCTGCCGCCACACCAGCAACGACCCCGGCTTCCTGACCGCCCATGCCCCCGGCTATCGCGGCGGCGACCACTATGTCGACAGCCCCGCCGCCGTCCGCGACGGCCGCATCATCACCGCCCCCGGCACGGCGCCTGCCACCTTCGCGGCGGAAGTCTTCCGGGCGGCCGGCGTGGCGGAGGAGGCGGTCAGCCAGTTCCTCGCCATGCTCGCCGCCGAATTCCGCGCCTGATGGGGGGATGGAGGCCCGGACAAGCAGAAAGGCCGGTCCCGTCGGGAACCGGCCTTTCTGAAACTGGAGCGGGCGAAGGGATTCGAACCCTCGACCCCAACCTTGGCAAGGTTGTGCTCTACCCCTGAGCTACGCCCGCATCGAAGACGATCCGCCGGGGTGGGCGGCGTGGAGGGCACTATATACACCGCCGCAGCGGATGCAAGCCCCTTCCCCGCCGCTGGCGGACCGGGCGCCGGCCCCTGCGCGGGGTCCGACATAAAATGCAAAAGGCCGTTCCGTCGCCGGACCGGCCTTTGCGAAACTGGAGCGGGCGAAGGGATTCGAACCCTCGACCCCAACCTTGGCAAGGTTGTGCTCTACCCCTGAGCTACGCCCGCATCGTGAGGTACTGCCCTAACACCTTGACCCGCTTCAGAAATTCCACGGGGCCGGCGTCGCGGCGTGGAGGGGAATATACTCATCGCGCGATGCGATGCAAGAGCTTTTTTCAAAAAACCGTCGCGCTTGCGGCGGCCCTTCTCCGGCGCCGGAGCCGCCGGCCGGGGCGGCGCGTTTCGCCCTTGCCAGCGCGCCGCCGTCGCGCCATTTACGTAGGCGAATTCGGACCTTCACCCACACGTGCGGCGGGCGCCCTGCCCTTCCTCAGGCGGGCGCCGCGCGCCGCACCAGCATCTGCGGGGACGCGAGCGACATGAGCTTCATTCTCGACGACGGCATGGGCAAGCCGCAGCAGGCCGCCGGCGGCGCCGGCGATGCCGTCAAGGACACCACCGCCGCCACCTTCATGGCCGACGTCATCGAGCAGTCGCAGACGGTGCCGGTCATCGTCGACTTCTGGGCGCCGTGGTGCGGCCCCTGCAAGACCCTCGGCCCGGCGCTGGAGAAGCTGGTGCGCCAGTCCGGCGGGCGGGTGAAGATGGTCAAGATCAACGTCGACGAGGACCAGCAGCTGGCGGCGCAGTTCCGCATCCAGTCGATCCCCACCGTCTACGCCTTCAAGGACGGCCGCCCGGT
The DNA here is from genome assembly GCF_039523075.1 of Caenispirillum bisanense. Lineage (NCBI taxonomy): Bacteria > Pseudomonadati > Pseudomonadota > Alphaproteobacteria > Rhodospirillales > Novispirillaceae > Caenispirillum > Caenispirillum bisanense. The sequence continues at coordinate 48,787 of NZ_BAAAEP010000026.1, read as the reverse complement.
GGACGGGTTCCAGGGCGCGCTGCCGGAAAGCCAGCTGAAGCAGTTCATCGAACGCCTGGCCGGCGGCGGCGCCAACGTCATCGACGACGCCCTGGCCCAGGCGAAGGAGCTGCTGGAAGCCGGTCAGGCCGACGAGGCGGCGGCGCTCTACGAGCAGATCCTCGGCGAGGACCCGGCCAATCCGCTGGCCCTGGCCGGCATCATGCGCTGCTACATGGCCATGGGCGAGGCCGATGCCGCCCGCGAGGTGCTGGGCCAGCTGCCGGCCGACATCCTGGCCCATGCCGAGGTGCAGAGCGTGAAGACGGCGCTCGACCTCGCCGCCGAGGCCGGCAAGTACGCCGACGAGATCAGCGAGCTGGAAGCCCGCGTCGCCGCCGCCCCGGCCGATCTGGATGCCCGCTTCGAACTGGCCAACGCCTGCTACGCTGCCAACAAGCGGCAGGAGGCGGTGGACCACCTGCTTGACATCTTCAAGCGCGACCGCACCTGGAACGACGACATGGCACGCAAGCAGCTGGTCAAGTTCTTCGAGGCGTTCGGCCCCGCCGATCCGGCCACCATCCACGGCCGCAAGAAGCTGTCCCTGCTCATGTTTTCGTAAGTCCGCCGCGCCAGCAACGGGGAGACCGACGTCGTGACCTTGCCAGGGCCTTTCCACCCCCGCCGTGAAGACCTGCCCGACGTCCTTCCCATCTTTCCGCTGGGAGAGGTGCTGCTGCTGCCGGGCGGCCGCCTGCCGCTGAACATCTTCGAGCCGCGCTACCTGGCGATGACGCTCGACGCCCTCGGCGCCGGCCGCATGATCGGCATGGTGCTGCCGCTGGACAACGGACCGCCGGCGGTCGGCCAGGATCGGCCGGCGGTGTTTTCGGTCGGCTGCGCCGGGCGCATCTCGTCGTTTTCCGAAACCGACGACGGCCGGCTGCTCATCACCCTCACCGGGGTCTGCCGCTTCGCCGTCGGCAAGGAACTGCCGCTGCACCGGGGCTATCGCCGGGTGCAGCCGCAGTGGGACGACTTCGCGCAGGATCTCGCCCTGCCGTCGGACATCGCGCTCGACCGGCCGCGGCTGATGGATGCCCTGAAGGCCTTCGCCCTGCGCCACCGCATGCAGATCGACCCGCAGATCGTCGCCGCCCTGACGCCCTTGAACCTGGTCACCAGCCTCGCCATGCTGTGCCCGTTCTCGCCGGTGGAGCGCCAGGCCCTGCTGGAGGCCGATACGCCGCAGCAGCGCGCCGACACGCTGGTGACGCTGCTGGAGATGGGCGCCTTCGACCGCGGCGGCATGCCTTCGGGCGGGCCGCAGTAGGACGGTGCGATACCGTTTCACCCTCGTAAGGACCGACCGATGACCGACTCCGCCGCCGCGCTTGACCCCAAGCTGCTGGAAATCCTCGTCTGCCCGCTCACCAAGGGGCCGCTGCGCTACGACCGCGAGGCCAACGAGCTGATCTCCGACAAGGGCGGCCTCGCCTACCCCATCCGCGACGGCATCCCCATCATGCTGATCGACGAGGCGCGGCCCCTGGACGACGAGCCGCAGGCATGACGGCGGTATGGCCGGAGGAGGTTGGCGTCGACCGCGCCGACCGCACCCTCACCATCGCCTTCGACACCGGCGAACGGTTCGTTCTGCCGGCGGAATTTCTCCGCGTCCACAGCCCGTCGGCGGAAGTGCAGGGCCACAGCCCGTCGCAGAAGCAGACGGTGGCGGGCAAGCGCGGCGTCGGCATCACCGACCTGGAGCCGGTGGGCAACTACGCCGTGCGCATCGTCTTCGACGACGGCCACTCCACCGGCATCTACACCTGGCAGTACCTGCACGACATCGCCCTCCGCCAGAGCGAGCTGATGGCCGCCTACGAGGCCGAGCTGGCGGCCCGCGGCCTCAGCCGCGACCGCTGATCCGGCGGCCGGCACCCTATGGCCATGGCGCGGTTGTGGTGTCGCGTGTGCGTGGTATAAGCGCAGCACGACCCTCCACACGACAGGACGCCCGCCATGAAGATCGGAATCGTCGGCTGTGCCGGCCGCATGGGCCGCATGCTGGTGCAGGAAGTGCTGAAGACCGAGGGCGCCGCCCTGGCCGGCGGCACCGAACCGGCGGGCGCCCCGCACCTGGGCCAGGACATCGGCCTGCTGGTGGGCAGCGAGCCGGCCGGCGCCCTCATCGGCGATGATCCGTCGGCGCTGTTCGCCGCCGCCGACGCGGTGATCGACTTCACCACCCCGGCGGCCTCCCTCGCCCACGCCCGCCTCGCGGCCGAGCACGGCACCGCCCTGGTCATCGGCACCACCGGCATGACGGCGGCGCACGAGGCGGAGGTGCGCGCCCTCGCCGACCGCGCCGCCATCGTGCTCGCCCCCAACATGAGCGTCGGCGTCAACCTGCTGTTCGCCCTCACCCGCCGGGTGGCGGCCACCCTGGGGATTGATTACGACATCGAAATCGTCGAGATGCACCACCGCCACAAGGTGGATGCGCCCTCGGGCACGGCGCTCGGCCTTGGCCGCGCCGCTGCCGCCGGTCGCGGCGTGGCGCTGGACGAGGCGGCGGTGTGGGCCCGCGAAGGCCACACCGGCCCCCGCCCGGCCGGCGCCATCGGCTTCGCCACCCTGCGCGGCGGTGACGTGGTGGGCGATCACACGGTGGTCTTCGCCGCCGATGGCGAGCGGCTGGAACTGACCCACAAGGCGTCCAACCGCGGCGTCTTCGCCAAGGGCGCGGTGCGCGCCGCCCTGTGGTGCCACGGCCGCCCGCCCGGCCTCTACTCCATGCTCGATGTCCTCGGACTGGCGGACGAGTGATCGCGACGAAATCAACAAACTTGCCGAATGTACGGCAATGCCGTACATTGATGAGGGCGGACCGTGTAGAGCGGGGCAATGCGTGTCGAGTTCGATTCCGAGAAGGACAGACTGAACCGCCAGAAGCACGCGCTTCCGCTGTCCTTCGGGGCCGAGATCCTTAAAGACCGGCGGCGCCTCGACATCCTGGACACGCGACGCGACTACGGAGAAGACCGGTACATTTGCTACGGCATGGTGTCGCTGGTGATTTATGTCTGTGTCTATACGCTTCGCGGCCAGGCAACGCGCATCATCTCGGTGAGGAAAGCCAATGAGCGAGAGGTTCAACGCTACTTCGCTGCCGGACGATGACCCTGAGGGAGAGGCCGACGTCCCGCTGACCGACGACGAGTTCGCGCGCGGGCGGGCCGCCATGCTGGCGCGGCAGGCGCGAGAGGCCACGGGGCTCAGTCAGGTCGCATTTGCCGAACGCTATAACCTGCCGCTTGCCACCGTCCGCGACTGGGAACAGGGCCGGCGCCTGCCTGATGCCGGCAGCCGAGCCTATCTTCAGGTGATCCGCCGCATCCCCGAAGACGTCGCGAGGGCGCTTACCTGAGCGTGGCCGATCACTCCCCCGTCCCCAGCGCCGCCGCCAGGCGGCTCAGGCCGGCGTCGTCGCCCGGCAGGCCGAGGCGGAGCCAGGTGGGGGCGTAGGCGAAGGGGCGGGTGAGGATGCCGGCGCGGCACAGGCGGGCGAACACCGCCTCGGCCTGCGGCGTCGCCACCAGCCGGAACAGGCTGGTGCCGCCGGCCACCGGCAGCCCCGCCGCCGTCAGCACCGAATCCAGGGCGGCCGCCTGCCGCTCCAGCCAGTGCCGCGCCGCCGCCGCCCAGGCGAGGTCGGCAAGCGCCGCCGTGCCCACCGCCAGCGCCGGGCCGCTCACCGCCCAGGGGCCGAGGGCGCTGGTCAGGGCCTCCGCCACCGCCGCATCGCCGGCGCACAGGCCGAGACGCAGGCCGGCGAGGCCGTGGAACTTGCCCGGCGAGCGCAGGATCACCAGCCCCGCCCCGCCGGCGCGCGGGCACAGCGACAGCTCCGGCGTGACGTCGGCAAAGGCCTCGTCCACCACCAGCCAGCCGCCGCCGCCGGCCAGGCGGGCGGCCAGGGCGAGCAGGCGGTCGGGGTCGAGGCGGCGGCCGTCGGGGTTGTTGGGGTTGACCACCACCGCCACCTCCAGCCGTCCGGCGGCGGCCTCGGCCTCCACCGTCTCCAGCGGCAGCGGGTCGCGCACTGTGTGGCCGACGGCGGCCCAGGCGCGGGCGTGCTCGCCGTAGGTGGGGCCGACCACCGCCACCCGCCCCGGCCGGCGCAGCCGCGGCAGCCACTGGATCAGCGCCTGGGTGCCGGGGGCGGCGACCACGGCGGCGGTATCGGCGACGGCATAGCCGCTGCGGGCGGCATCAAGCAGGCGGGCGAGGTCGGCCGGCTCCGGCAGGCGGGTCCAGGCCTCGGCGGGCAGCGGCGGCACGGGATAGGGGCGCGGGGTGATGCCGGTGGACAGGTCCAGCCACTGGTCGCGCGGCCGCCCGAAGGCGGCGGCGGCGGCGGCGAGGTTGCCGCCGTGGTCGCGGAAGGCGGCGGCGATGGCGTCGGGGCTGGTCATGCCGGCGGAACCCTTGCGGCGGTTGCGGACCCATGGGCTGCCGTTCTAGCCCGCCGCCGCCGTCGCCGCCAGGGGCATCACCCCTCGATGACGTCGCGCAGGGAGGCGACCAGCTGTTCCGGCAGGATCGGCTTGACCAGGATGCCGCGCGGATGGTCGGCGTGGATGCGGCGCAGGGTCTCGGGTTCGTTGGAGCCGGTGATGAACACCACCGGCGCCCCCAGGCGGGCATGAATGCGGATGGCGGCATCGACGCCGTCGCCGGCGCCGCGCAGGCGCACGTCCATCAGCACCACGTCGGGCTTGTGGCGCAGGGCCTCGGCCACCGCGTCCTCGGCGGTGGAGGCGGTGGCGCAGACGCGGCAGCCGGCTTCCTCCACCACCTCGCGCAGGTACTCGGCGATGAGGAAATCGTCGTCGACGATGAGAACGGTCGGCTGCGTGCCGTCGGGCCGTGTCACGCCATCCTTATCGGCCATCGTCATCCTCCACCCCTGGAATGTCTATGCGAACGTCGGTGCCGTGGTCGCGGGTGATGCGCACCGACGCCCCCAGCTGCGCCACCAGCGCCCGGATGATGCGGTCGCCGCTGGAGCGCACCGCGTCGCTGCCACTGCCGCCGCCGCCGCCGTCCTCGGCCGGGGCCCACCCGACGCCGCTGTCGCGCACGTCCAGGATCAGGCCGCCGCTGCCGCGCCGGCTGGCGGTGACCGCCACGGTGCCGCCCTCCCCTTCCGGAAACGCGTGCTTGAAGGCGTTGGATACCAGCTCGTTCACCAGCAGGCCGAGGGGGATGGCGCGGTCGAGGTCAAGCGCCACCCGGTCGGCCGAAACGGCCACGGCGATGCCCCGTTCCTCCGCCGCGAAGCCGATGGCGATGGTATCGCACAGGTCGGTGAGGAAGCGCCGCAGGTCGAGCGTGGCGAAGTCGCCGCCGCGCAGCAACTGCTGATGCACCAGGCCGAGGGTGTGGATGCGCCGGCGGGTGGCGGCGAAGGCCTCCCGCGCGTCGGGATCGGCCAGCCGGGCCGACTGCATGGCCAGCAGCGCCTCCACCAGCTGAAGGTTGTTCTTCACCCGGTGGTAGACCTCGCTCAGCAGCACGTTCTTGTCGTGCAGGGCGGCTTCCAGCTCGGCGGTGCGCAGGGCGACGTTGCGCTCCAGCCCGACGTTGGCGGCGTCCAGGGCCTGGCGCAGGCGGTCCTCGGTGCGCACCGCCCGCAGGCCCACCGGCGCCAGCAGCGCCACCGCCAGCAGCAGCACCGCCACCAGCACGCCGGTGTAGATCAGCCGTTCCTGCCAGTGCAGCAGGATGGTGTCGAGCGGGCGGGAGGCCATCACCACCACCGGGAAGCCGGCCACCAGCTGGCGCACCACCAGCCGGTCCAGGCGGTCCACCGGCGACGGCTCGGTGGTGACCATCTGCGGCCGGGCGTCGGTGAGGGCGTCGATGCCGGCGGGGAAGCGGGCGCCGGGCAGGCCGTCCACCTCCGGTTCGCGCAGCAGCAGGGTGCCGTCCTGGCGCAGCAGCAGCAGGGTGGAGCCGGCCGGCAGGTGCAGGTCGCGGTAGAAGCGGCGGAAGTAGTCCAGGTGCAGGGCCGCCACCACCACGCCGCCGAAGCTGCCGTCGGCGGCGGTGATCGGTCGGCTGAGGCTGAAGAACGACGGCAGCCGGCTGCGCGGGTCCATCAGGCCGCCGACAAAGGGCTCCTCCGCCCCGTCGCGCAGGGCGGTGAAGTACTCGCGGTCGGCCAGCGAGGCGCCTTCCCGTGTCGGGCTGAGGGAATTGGCCAGCACCTCGCCCTCCGCCCCCAGCACCCACAGCGAGGCCACCTGCGGCAGGGTGGCGGCGATGGAGGCCAGATGGGCGAAGCTGGCGGCATCGTCCCGTTGCAGGTCGAGGCCGCGGCCTTCCACCTCGGTCTTCAGGCGCAGCAGCAGCAGGTCGGCGGCCTCCAGGGTGCGATGGGCATGTTCCTCCAGCAGTTCGGCCATCACCAGCAGCTCGCTCTGCGCCGAATCGAGGCTGCGGGTCCGGTCGGTGACCACGAACACGCCCCAGGCCGCCAGCAGGGCGGCGATGAACAGGGCGGCAAGCGCCAGGATCACCCGGGTCGTGGTCATGGCAAAACCGGCGGCAGGACAGTCGGCGGCGGGCGAAGGCCCTCCTTGCAGAACGCCGCATCCTACCGGAAGTTGCAAGCCCCGGGTACTGTTCGCCCGGCTTCTTTTACGAGAAATTCTTAAGGTCTTGCATTCGTCCCCCGCTCTCCTGATATAACCGCGTCGGAAGGCTGGCGGTGGACGGGCTCCTCGCCAACCCGGTCAGGTCCGGAAGGAAGCAGCCGTAACGAGTTTCGGTCCGGGTCGCCGTCCAGTCTTCCACCCCTTTCCCTGCGGTTCCGGCCGGCGGCGATGACAGACACTTCTCTGCCAGAGACCAATCCCGCCCCGGCGGCCTACCGCGTCCTCGCCCGCAAATACCGGCCGCGCGACTTCTCCACCCTGATCGGGCAGGAGGCGCTGGTGCGCACCCTGTCCAACGCCATCGCGTCGGGCCGGCTGGCCCAGGCCTATGTGCTGACCGGCGTGCGCGGGGTGGGCAAGACGACCACCGCCCGCATCATCGCCCGCGCGCTCAACTGCATCGGCGCCGACGGCAACGGCGGGCCGACCGTCACCCCCTGCGGCGTCTGCCAGCACTGCACCGCCATTTCCGAGGACCGGCACGTCGACGTGCTGGAGATGGACGCCGCCAGCCGCACCGGCGTCAACGACATCCGCGAGATCCTCGACGGCGTGCGTTACCGGCCGACCAGCGCCCGCTACAAGATCTACATCATCGACGAAGTCCACATGCTGTCCACCGCCGCCTTCAACGCCCTGTTGAAGACGCTGGAGGAACCGCCGGAGCATGTGAAGTTCATCTTCGCCACCACCGAGATCCGCAAGGTGCCGGTGACGGTGCTATCGCGCTGCCAGCGCTTCGACCTGCGGCGGGTGGAGGGCGAGGCGCTGGCCGGCCACTTCGCCCGCATCGCCGAGCAGGAAGGGGCGCAGATCGAGCCGGCGGCGCTGTCGATGATCGCCCGCGCCGCCGACGGCTCGGTGCGCGACGGCCTGTCGCTGCTCGATCAGGCCATCGCCCATGGCGGTGGCACGGTCAGCGCGGCGCAGGTGCGCGACATGCTGGGCCTGGCCGACCGGGCGGTGGTGTTCGACCTGTTCGACGCCGCCATGTCCGGCGATGTCTCCAGGGCGCTGGCGCTGATTGCCGACCAGTATGCCGCCGGCGCCGACCCGACGGTGATCCTGCAGGACATGCTGGAACTGACCCACTGGCTCACCCGCCTGAAGGTGGCGCCGGACGGCGCCGACGACCCCATGGCCGGCGAGTCCGAACGGGTGCGCGGCAAGGAGATGGCGGCCCGCCTGCATATGGCGGTGCTGACCCGCACCTGGCAGATGATCCTGAAGGGCCTGACCGAGGCGCGCTCCGCCCCGTCGCCCCTGCAGGCGGTGGAAATGGCGGTGATCCGCCTCGCCTACGCCGCCCACCTGCCGAGTCCGGCCGAGGTGGTGGAGAAGCTGGCCCGCGACGGCGGCAGCGCGGCGCCGCCGCCGGCTCCCGGTGGGGGCGGTGGCGGTGGTGGTGGCGGCTACATGCCCGGCCGCGGCGGCGCTGGAGGCCGGGTGCCGGTGGTGCATGGCCCCGGCGCCCCGGTGGGAGCGCCGACCGCCAGCCTGGCCGTCCACCACGATCCCCATCCCTATGCCCCGCCGGCCGGCCACCTGGAGCCGCCGCCGCCCGCCCCGCCCCTGCCGCAGAGCTTCCTTGAGGTGGTGACGCTGCTGAAGGACCGGCGCGAGAGCGTGCTGGCCGGCTACCTTGAGGCGGGCGTGCATCTGGTGCGCTACGACGCTGCCGCCTCGCCGCCGCGGCTGGAGTTCCGGCCGCAGCAGGGGGTGCCGCCGGACCTTGCCCAGCGCATCGCCAAGTTCCTGCTCGATCAGACCGGCAGCCGCTGGATGGTCACCGTCAACCTGACCGAGCAGGGCGAGCCGACGCTGAACGAACAGACCCGCGGCACCGTCTCGGCGGCGCCGCTGGTGCAGGCGCTGCTGCGCGCCTTCCCCGAGGCCCGCATCGGCATGGTGCGGCCGAAGAAGAAGACGGAGGCGGAGGCCGACGACGACGACGCCCCCGCCCTGGAAGACGCCCTTCCCGACATGATGATGAGCGGAGACGACGACGCATGAAAAACCTCGGCCAGTTGATGAAGCAGGCCCAGCAGATGCAGAGCAAGATGGCGGAGATGCAGGACAAGCTCGCCGGCATCGAGGTCAGCGGCGCGGCCGGCGGCGGCATGGTCACGGTGACCCTGACCGGCAAGGGCGAGATGAAGAAGATCTCCCTCGACAAGTCCATCGTCGACCCCAACGACCTGGAAATGCTGGAAGACCTGATCGTCGCGGCGCACAACGACGCCAAGGCCAAGGTGGAGACCACCCTGCAGGAAGAAATGCAGAAGGTCACCGGCGGCCTGCAGCTGCCGCCCGGCATGAAGCTGCCGTTCTGATCCGCCGCCCGTGGTCGGACCCGAGATCGAGCGCCTGATCCAGCTGCTCGCCCGCCTGCCCGGCCTGGGGCCGCGGTCGGCGCGGCGGGCCGCGCTCATGCTGGTGAAGAAGCGCGACGGCCTGCTGCTGCCGCTGGCCGAGGCGCTGTCGACGGTGGCTGCCAGCGTGCGCGCCTGCCCCCAGTGCGGCAACTACGACACCCAGGAGCCCTGCGCCGTCTGCCGCGATCCGCGCCGCGACGGCAGCATGATCTGCGTCGTGCAGGACGTGTCCGACCTGTGGGCGCTGGAGCGCATGGCCGCCTTCCGTGGCCGCTATCAGGTGCTGGGCGGGCTGCTGTCGGCGCTGGACGGGGTGGGGCCGGAGGATCTCGCCATCGGCCGGCTGGTGGAACGGGCCCGGTCGCCGGAGGTGACGGAGGTCATCCTGGCGCTGCCGGCCACCGTCGACGGCCAGACCACCGCCCATTACATCGCCGACACCCTGGCCGACTGCGACGTCACCGTCTCCGGTCTGGCGCAGGGCGTGCCGGTGGGCGGCGAACTGGACTACCTGGACGACGGCACCCTGCTGGCGGCGCTGACGGCGCGGCGGCCGGTCTGACCGGCGGCGGGGGCGGAGAGAGAAAAAGAGAGGGAGGCGGAAGCCGCCGTCTCGGGGACACCGGAGACTCCTTGGCTCGCCGCAACGGAAATTTGGGGGTCTGCGCGTCAGCCGTTCGACGAGTTCCTCCCTCTTCCTGATCAGAGTAGGAACCGACTCCCCACGATTCCAGGTCTGTTTTGTAAAAAGATGCAACAAGAGCGGTATTTGGAACCTTCGGTGCGCGTCAGATTATACCTCTGTCCGGGACTGAAGTCGTTATTGGGGACCGGGGGCGAGTCTTAGGGCTGAACTTTCTGGGACTGGTCCCAGGCGGGGTGGGGGAGAGGGACGATGAACGCCATCCTCGACGAGTCGTGGCTCGACCGCCGCTACTATGGCGGCGACCTGCCGCCGGAGGCGGAACGGGCGCTGCACGTGGCCGCCGCCAGCTGGCACGATCCCGCCGCCGCCGAGGCCGCGCTGGACGAGGCCGCGGCCCTGGCGCCCGGTCATCGGGCGGTGCTGCTGGCGCGCTACAAGTATCATTTCTATCGCTGTCAGCCGGCGGCGGCGGCGCCTTGGGCGCTGGCCTGCGTGCGCGATGCCGCCCGCGCCCTCAACCTGCCGCCCGACTGGCGGGCGGTGCGGCCGGGGGACGCCCGCTTCGACGAGCTGGAGGCGGAACCGCGCTTCTTCCTGTTCGCCCTCAAGGCCTACGGCTACATGCTGGCGCGGGCCGGCGATGCGGCGGCCGGGGCGGAGGTGCTGGCCCAGGTGGTGGCGCTCGACCCCGCCGACGCCACCGCCACCCGCCGCCTGCTGGCCCTGGTGCAGGCCGGGCCGTCGGCGGACGACGACGATGAAGGCGATGAAGGCGATGAAGGCGAGGACTGAGGCGGCGCCTCAGTAGCTCGCCATATGGCGGCGGAACCACTCGGCGGTGATGAGCGGGGCGTCGATGCGGCCGAGGCCGGCCTCCAGCGCGTCGCGGGCGCGGCGGCCGCGGTCGTCGGTGCGGAAGCAGATGTACAGCGGCCGCTCCGCCACCGGCCGCGGGTGGAAACGCACCAGGGCGGCGTCCTCGCGCAGGGCCGGGTCCCGCGTCAGCAGCCATTCCAGGACGTTGCGGTCGATGATGGCGGCATCGACGGTGCCGGCGATCAGGTTGGCCAGGTTCTCGGTGTCCGTCTCCGCCCGCACCACCTTGATGACGCCGCGGTTCACCAGCCGGTCGAAGGAGTCGGAGTTGGCGTAGTAGCGCACGACGCCGACGGTATAGGCCGACAGATCCTCCAGCCGCGACCACGCCAGCGGCGCGTCCGCCCGTTCCGCCAGGCCGAGCGGGCTGGAGCCGATCTGGCTGCTCATCAGGCAGGCGCGTTCGCGGGCGCGGGTGGCATAGACCGGGAAGATGCCGTCGACTTCGTCGTCGGCGGCGACTCCGTCCTCGACGGGGACCGCCCCGCGATAGAGCGGGCTGAGGGTGCGGCCGGCCGCCCGCAGGGCCGCCGCCACCACCGCGCCGGTGGCGCCGTGCTCCGGCAGCGTCGGGCCGACGTAGGGCGGCCAGGGGGTGGTGGACAGGACCATGTCGGAGGCCCGCGCCGACGGCGCGGCGCCTGCCAGTGCGATGGCCGCGATAACGATGACCGCCCACCCGCGGCCGGCCATGAGGATCCGCCTGTACCAGCAGCGCACCTGAACCTCCCCTCCCCCGCAGGTTCAGGATCGGACAAAACTGCCTGCGGGTAAAGGTTATTCCTCCATCCCGATGCAGCCTTGCCGAAGATGTCGGTAATTCAGCCTATGACGAAATATACGGTTGGCACCTGACGCGGCCGTTCTCTATGCTAAGAGGCAGTGGCGAGTACGTCCAAAGAAGCGTGCCGTCATCCGACGCAGGGAGGAACTACGTCATCATGCCGCACCCGACGCTCGCGGAGGAGCCGCGCGCGCGTCCGGCGGAGCCCGCCGCGCCCGTCGAGCCGGCGCCGGTGCCGCCTGTCGTTCGCGCCGAATCGGCCGCCGCTGCGCCGTCCTCGCCGCCGCCTTCGCTGGCCATGGATCTGCTCGGCTCGGCCCTGACCCAGCCGGTGCTGGCGGTGGCCCTGCCGCAGGCGGTGGTGACCTGGAGCAATACCGCCGCCGCCGCCCTGTTCGGCCGCCCGGTGGACGGGGCGCCGCTGGCCGACCTGCTGGTGGAGGCGGCCGATCGCGACGCCGCCGACTGGCTGAGCCGCTGCGCTGCCGGCGCCGGTGCCGCTGCCACCGGCTACGGCCCGGCCGGCGACCTGGTGCCGCTGACGGTGGCGGTGCAGGTGGTCGACGGTCTGGCGACCGTGGTGCTGTCCGACCGCCGCGACAGCGGCTCCGCCGGCTATGCGGCGGCGCGGGCGAGCCTGGAGCGCTATGCCCTTGCCCTGCGCTCCACCAACGACGGCATCTACGACTGGGACATCGAGACCGACCGCATCTTCTTTTCCCAGCGGGCGCGGGAGATCTTCGGTCTCGCCTCCGACGAGATGTCGCCCCACGGCTGGGCGGCGCGCATCCATCCCGACGACTATCCCGCCTACCGCGCCGCCCATGTGCAGCACCTGCGCGGCGAGACGGAGCGCTTCGTCTGCGAATACCGCTTCCGCGCCGGCGATGCCGGGTGGAAGTGGGTGCGCCAGCACGGCATCGCCCTGCGGCGGGAGGGGCGCGCCATCCGCCTGACCGGCTCGGTCGGCGACATCAGCGAGATGAAGGCGGCGGAAGCCCGCATCGAGCGCGAGCGGCAGATCCTGGCCGCCACCATCGAGCACATGGAGCAGGGCCTCTACATGGCCGATGCCGATGGCTGCGTGGTCGCCTTCAACCGCCGCTTCCGCGCCATGTACGACCTGCCGGACCATGCCTGCCAGCCGGGTTATACGGTCGAGTCGGTGCTGCGCTTCCTGTTCGAGCGCGGCGACCTCGACATGCCGTGGGATCAGGTGAAGGCCCGCAGCCTCAGCCCCCACAGCCGCCGCCACGGCCACGTCTACGAAACCCGGCGGCCCGGCGGCATGATCCTGGAGGCGCGCACCACCGCCCTGCCCGACGGCGGCTACATCCGCACCTTCACCGACGTGACGGCGCGGCGGAAGCAGGAACGGGCCATCTCCGACATCCTGGAGGCGATCCCGCTGCCCATCATTGTGTCCTCCACCGAGGACAGCACCATTTTCTACGTCAACACCCACGCCCAGGAAGACTACGGCCTGTGCGTCGGGGCGCCGGTGGGCGGCAATGCCATCGAACTCTACGTCAACCCGGAAGACCGCCGGCAGCTGGTGGAACGGGTGCGGCGCGACCGGGTGGTGGCCGGGTTCGAGGTGGAATGGACCACCATCGGCACCCGCGACCGCCGCTGGGTGCTGCTGTCGGCCCATGCCTTCACCTACCAGGGCCGCGACGCCATGCTGGTGACCGCCGCCGACATCACCGAACGCCGCCGCATGGACGCCGAACTGAAGGCCGCCAAGGAACGCGCCGAACAGGCCCTGGCCGACCTGCAGGCGACCCAGAAAAGCCTGGTGGAGGCGGAGAAGATGGCTTCCCTCGGCGGGCTGGTGGCCGGGGTGGCGCACGAGATCAACACCCCCGTCGGCATCACCGTCACCACCGCCACCCACCTGCAGGAAAAGACCCGCGACATCCAGCGCATCTTCGAAGGCGGCAAGGTGCGGCGGTCGGACTTCGAGAGCTACCTCGCGGTGGCGGGGCAGGCGGCCGACCTCATCCTCGGGTCGTCCACCCGCGCCGCCAACCTGATCCAGAGCTTCAAGCAGGTGGCGGTCGACCAGACCAGCGAGGAACGCCGCCGCTTCGACCTCGGCCCCTATGTGGAGGAGGTGCTGCTGTCCCTCGGGCCGCGGCTGAAGCGCACGCCGCACCGGGTGACGACGGAGGTGCCGGCGGGCATCATCGTCGACAGCTATCCGGGGCCGCTGTCGCAGGTGCTGACCAACTTCGTCATGAACTCGCTGATGCACGCCTGGCCGGAAGACGCCACCACCGCCGGCACCATGTCGGTGCGGGCGTGGCAGGAGGGGGCGCAGGTGGTGCTGGTCTATCAGGACAACGGACGCGGCATTCCGGCCGATCACCTGGGGCGGGTGTTCGAGCCGTTCTTCACCACCCGGCGGGGCAGCGGCGGCTCCGGTCTCGGGCTCAACATCGTGTTCAACATCGTGCGGCAGACACTGAAGGGGACGGTGGATGTCGACAGCCGGCCGGGGGAAGGCACCACCTTCACCCTGCGCTTCCCCCTGGAGGCGTGACCCATGGCGACCGGCGGGCAGGGCGGGGATGCAGGAGAGGCGCACATGACCGACGACGACATGCTGTTCGACGACGACGACTTCCTGGTCGATGACGATGCCGCCCCCGTGGCGGCCGCCGGGCCGGCCGCCGTCGGCGCCAGGGGGGCGGCGGTGCCGGCGCCGCGGGTGCAGCCCTGCGCCGGCGATGCCTGGGTGGTGCTGGTGGTCGACGACGAGCCGGAGGTGCATGCCGTCACCGCCATGGTGCTGTCGGACGTGCGCTTCAAGGACCGGCCGGTGACGCTGCTGTCGGCCCGCTCCGCCGCCGAGGCGCGGACGGTGCTGGCGGCGCGGCGCGACATCGCCGTGGTGCTGCTGGACGTGGTGATGGAAACCGACGATGCCGGCCTGCAGCTGGTGCGCCACATCCGCCACGACCTCGGCAACCGGGCGGTGCGCATCATCCTGCGCACCGGCCAGCCGGGGCAGGCGCCGGAACGGGACGTGATCCTCGCCTACGACATCAACGACTACAAGGCGAAGACCGAGCTGACCTCGCAGAAGCTGTTCACCACCCTGGTGGCGGCGCTGCGCAGCTATGAAGACATCCTGGCGCTGGAGACCAGCCGCCAGGGCCTGCGCAAGATCATCGACGCCTCCGCCAGCCTGTTCCAGGCCCGCAGCATGAGCCTGTTCGCCAGCGGCGTGCTGACGCAGCTGTCGGCGGTGCTGGGGACGCCGGTGTCGGGCATCGTCTGCGCCCAGCGCGGCCGGCCCGGCAGCCGCGGCCCGGCGGCGCGGGAGGTGTTTATCCTGGCCGGCGCCGGCATCTACGAAGGCGCGGCCGACCGGCCGCTGGCCGATCATGCCGCCGATCCGGTGGTGACCGCCATTGCCGAGGCGCTGGCGGCGCAGGCCAACCTCTATGCCGCCGACCACATGGTGCTCTACATCCCCACCCCCAACGGGCGCGAGGTGGTCGCCTACCTGCAGACCGGCCGGCCGCTGACGGCGCTGGACGAGCAGCTGGTGGAGGTGTTCTGCGGCAAGGTGTCGGTCGGCTTCGACAACCTCTACCTCTATGAACAGTTGAAGCGCGCCCATCAGGCGACGGTGGTGGCCCTGGCCGACCTGGCCGAGCACAAGGACACCGACACCGGCGAACACGTGCTGCGGGTGGAGCGCATGACCGAAGCGGTGGCCCGCCGCCTGCGGGCGGACGGCCACTACGCCGACCAGATCGACGACATCTTCCTGGAACAGGTGGGCATGGCGTCCATCCTGCACGACGTCGGCAAGGTCTCCGTCCCCGATGCCATCCTGCAGAAGCCGGGCAAGCTCACCGACGAGGAATGGCTGGTGATGCGCGAGCACGCCGCCGCCGGCGGCACCATCCTGCACCGGGCGGCGCGGCTGGTGGACGGGTCGAGCTACCTGTCGCTCGGGGCCGACATCGCCAGCGGCCACCACGAACGCTGGGACGGCGGCGGCTACCCCCGCGGCCTGAGCGGCGAGGCGATCCCGCTGGCCGCCCGCATCGTGGCGGTGGTGGACGTCTACGACGCCCTGACCAGCGCCCGGCCGTACAAGAAGCCGTGGCCGCGCGAGGATGCCATCAGCTACCTGCGGGACCAGGAAGGCCGGCAGTTCGATCCGCGCGTGGTGGAGGCCTTCCTGGCGGTTCTGGCGGAGCTGGACGCGGCCGCCGCCGACCCCGACGCCTGACCCCGATCTTTCGGCCCCGCGCCTGCGCCCGCCGGGGAGGCGGCCGACTCCGCATGGAGGAGCCGGCTCCCCCGCCGCTGCACTGCATCGTGCAGGCCGCGCCGCTATCGCTTAATTTTGCCGTTGCTGCAGTGCAGCGAAGCCTGCATTTTTCGCGGGCCGCGCCCGCATCGGCGGAATTCCGCGGCTGGCGCGGTCCGGGCCCCGGTTATTGCGCTGCAACAACGTCGGCTGAGAATGTTCACATTGGCGCAACCCTTGGCCCGATCTGGCGTTTGAAGGGTGAATGTCCTCGGCCACGGGCGCAGCTCCCGCGGCCGTGCAGGGCTCTGCGGGCCGATGCCGGCGGTGCCACGACGAACGAGCAGCCGGTCCTGCGTCGGACGGGTTGGAACGAAAGAGGGATGCCAGGTTAGCCACATGACGTATGCCGCTATGGTCTTCTTCATTCTGGCGGTGATGTCTGGGCTGTTCGGCTTCACTCCGGTGGAGGGCGGGCCGGAACCCAGCACCGCCGCGCTTGCCCGTCTGCTGGCGGTGGTGTTCGGCGCCGGCTTCATGGTCACCGCCATTGCCCTGGTCCTGCGCCGCAGCAGCCTGCGCGCCGCCTCCGGCGACACCGTCGAGGGGCGCGGCGACGACCGCAGCCTGATGGCCGGCCTGTCCGCCTCGGAACGCGGGTCGTGGGATGGCAGCCGCCGGCGGTCGCGCCCGGCCGCCCAGCGCAGCGGCAGCGGCACCGACCGCTGAGGCTGTGCCGCCGGCGCCTTGGGCCGCTTGCGTCCCGGCGCCTTGGCGCCGCTTGCGTCACCGGCGCCTCCGGGCTGCCACAGAACAGTCACAAGCTGCTGATCCAGCTCACATTTCCGCCCCAGGGCGGAAACGGCGCCGCTTTATGCGGCGCTGATGCCTTTACGCCCCCTTTATACCCGTGCGACCCCTGCCTGCTGCTGCTGCCGCCTTGCCGGAGAAAGCGAAATACCGCCGGATCGGGCGGTTTGCGGGCCTCCTGCCCGGCCGGAGTCGCGGACTGTAAAAAGCACCGGCACGCTGATAACGAATTTACGCCTCGCCGTCCAAGGCCACATGGAGGCTTTACGGCCCCTCGGCGCATCCTCGGAGCATGGAAAGCGGGAACGGCGGCAGCCCCCGCCGGACACGACACAAGAATGACCGAGGAGATTGCGATGAGCACGGCCAACACCCAGATCGCGGAACTGATCCCCGACCTGAAGCGCTATGCCCGCTCTCTGGCGCGCAGCGAGGACGATGCCAACGATCTGGTCCAGGACTGCGTTGAGCGTGCCATTCGCAAGTGGGACCTTTACAAGCCCGGCACCAACCTTCGGTCGTGGCTGTTCACCATGATGCGCAACGTCTTCATCAGCCAGAAGCGGCGCGACGCGGTGGCCTACCGCTACATGCAGACCACCGTGCACGACGACAGCATGGTGGCCCGCCCGAACCAGGTGCACTCGGTGTTCCTGAACGAAGCGGTGGCGGCCATGGATGCGCTGTCGGAGCAGGAACGCGCCGCCGTCCGCATGCTGGGCATGGAAGAACGGTCGCACCAGGAAGCGGCCACCGAAACCGCCCTGCCGGTCGGCACCATGAAGTCCCGCCTGTCGCGCGGCCGTGCCAACCTGCGCACCATCCTGCAGATGGCCGAAGGCGACGCCGCCTGATCTCTCTGCCGGGGGCCTCTCTCGCCCCGCTTTTTTCTCTCTCCGTGACGATTTTTTCGCGCCGCCGCCCCCTGGTCCGGGTCGGCGGCGTTCTTCTTTGCGGCCGCGACTCGGCGTTCTACCTCTTGCGACTCGGTGACGGCGAAGAACGCCCCGACAGTTCGAACCTCGGTTGCGCTATGCGCGTTGGGAAGACAAACCGCACGCGACCCTCCGCATAGCGAGCAATTCGAGGAGGCCTGTTCCCATGCATACCTTTATGAAGATTGCCCTGCCCGCCTCTGCCGTCCTGGCTCTGGCGGCCTGCGCCAACCCGGCGGCCATTGAATCCGCCAAGACCATGACGCCGACCGGCGGCACCCCCTTCACCCAGAAGCTGGCGCAGAACTACAGCGACTACACCCGCTTCGAAGCCGACGAGATGTACGACTGGCCGTCGGCCAGCCACTTCGCCGGCAAGGCCCTGGCGGCCGCCGAAGGCCAGCGCGTGGCGCCGGAAAACCCCGACGACTGGTCCATCAGGCGCGAGGACTGGCGCAACGAGCTGCACGCCGCCCGCGCCGAGCTGGTCGGCGCCTACCGCGACGGCTTCCGCGAGGACATGCCGGAAGTGGCCGCCTCGGCCCAGGCCAACTACGACTGCTGGGTCGAGCAGGCCGAGGAAGGCTGGCAGTACGACCACATCGCCAAGTGCCGCGAAGGCTTCCTGTCGGCCATGCAGCAGCGCGGCGGCGACCCGGTGGTGACCCAGGTGGAAGGCCCGCCGCCGGTGCTCATCTTCTTCGACTGGGACGTCGCCGAAGTGCCGTCGGAAGCCGGCGCCATGCTGGATGCGGTGGCCGGCCTCGCCCAGGATAACCCCGGCATGCAGCTTGACGTCGTCGGCCACGCCGACCGCTCCGGCCCGGCCGACTACAACGTCGGCCTGTCGCAGCGCCGCGCCGAGAACGTCGCCAATGCCCTGCAGGGCCGCGGCATTTCCCGCGATCGCCTGAACGTGGAATGGCGCGGCGAGAGCGAGCCGCGGGTGCCGACCGACGACGGCGTGCGCGAGCCGGAGAACCGCCGCGTGATCATCGAAGGCGCCCTCGGCCAGACCATGGCCGGCACCGGCGGCTCCGGCATGGGCGGCACGGGCATGGGCGGCGCTGGCGCCGGCGGCATGCAGTCGTCGTCGGTGCAGCCGATGGGCGGCACCACCGGCACCACCACCACCATGCAGTAACCCCTCCACCACTGCCCGGACCACCCCCTGACCCCTCCCCTCCCCCCACCGGGGCGGTGGTCCGGCCCCAAGGCCCGCAGCTTCCCCCGCTGCGGGCCTTTCCTCTGCCCGTTGCGGACTGCCGCCGGCGGCTGTATATACACAGTGTCAGGGCAGCGCGGGCGGGGGATCATGCTGCTGATGGAACTGGAGTGGCTGGGCTTCGAGTGGGACGAGGCGAAGAACGGCTGGACGCTGGATGTACGCGGCTTTGATTTCGTGTTCGCCAGCTTCATCTTTTCGGGCCCCGTGTTGCTGCGGGCCGATGACAGGCGGGACTATGGCGAAGCCCGGTGGATCGCTACCGGTGCCATCGAGGGCGTCACTTTGACCGTCGTCTACACCGTGCGCCCGGTGGAGATCTGCCGCATCATCTCGGCAAGGAGAGCAAGCCGTGAAGAACGAGAGGCGTATCGTGAAGCACTCGCCGGACGATCTGGAGCTTGATCGCGAGATGCTGCGTCGCCTGCAGGCGCAGCCGGAGCCGGACGACGACGACATCGCCCGTCAGGTGGCGGAAGACCCCGATGCGGCGCCCCTGCATCCGCCCGAGTGGTGGAAGGACGCCGATCTGGTGGTGTTTCGCCGCAAGGTGCCGGTGAGCATCCGGCTCGACGCCGATGTGGTCGATTTCTTCAAGGACCAGGGGCCGGGCTACCAGAGCCGCATCAACGCTGTCCTGCGCACCTACATGCGGGCGCGGCAGGACGGCGACGGCTGAGGCCCCGCCGCCCTCGGCCGGCCTGGGTCAGCCGGAGACCTGCAGGCGGTAGCCGACGCCCGGTTCCGTGACGATCAGCCGCGGCCGCGACGGATCGGCTTCCAGCTTCTGGCGCAGCTGGCCGACGTAGACGCGCAGGTACTGCGTTTCCTCGACATAGGCCTCGCCCCAGATGTCGCGCAGCAGCTGCTGGTGGGTGATGACCTTGCCGGGGTGGGCGGCCAGCGCCCGCAGCAGGTCGTATTCCTTGCGCGACAGGCGCACCGCCTGCCCTTCCACCGTCACCAGCCGCTTGGCGAGGTCGATCTCGATGCGGTCGGTGCGCAGCACCGGCTCGTCGCTGCCGGCCGGGCCGACCTGGCGCAGGGCGGCGCGCATGCGGGCCATCAGCTCGCCCATGCCGAAGGGCTTGGTGATGTAGTCGTTGGCGCCGCGGTCCAGCGCCTCCACCTTGTCGCCTTCGTCGGACCGCACTGACAGCACGATGATCGGCATGGTCGACCATTCGCGCACGCGGGCGATCACCTCCATGCCGTCCAGGTCGGGCAGGCCGAGGTCGAGCACCATCAGGTCCGGCTTGTCGACCGTCGCCGCCCGGATGGCGGCATTGGCGTCCTCGGCCTCCACCACCGTGTAGCCGTGGGCGTTGAGGCTGGCCTTGAGGAACCGGCGGATCTGCGGCTCGTCGTCGACGATCAGGATCTTGGCATTGCCGGTGGCGTCGTTGGGCATGGCGGGGGTCTCTCTCAGGGCACGGTCGCGTCGTCGTCGAAATCATCGGGCAGCCGGCCGGCCGGCACCCGCACGGGCAGGCGGACGCGGAACACGCTGCCCTGGTTCTGGCCGTCGCTTTCCGCCTCGATGGTGCCGCCATGACCTTCGACGATGCCCTTGCAGATGGCAAGGCCGAGGCCGGTGCCGGCCACCACCCGGTCGCGGGCGTAGACGCGGAAGAACTTGTCGAAGATGCGCTGGCAGTGTTCCTGCGGAATGCCGATGCCCTGGTCCTGCACCTCGATCACGATCCAGCTGGCCTCGTGGCGGCCGCGGATGGTGATGGTGGAGCCGACCGGCGAATACTTCACCGCATTGTCCAGCAGGTTCATCAGCACGTGTTCCATCAGCACGAAATCCACCTGGAACAGCGGCATCATGGGGGCTATGTCCACCTCCACCGTCACCTTTTCCAGGCGGCTTTCCATGCGTTCCAGAGTGGTGCCGACCAGATCGTCCAGGTCCACCCACTGCGGCTTGGGCACGGTGGCGCCGGCTTCCAGCTTGGTCATCTGCAGCAGGTTGCCGACGAAGCGGTTGAGGCGTTCCGCCTCCTCCAGGATGGTGGTCAGCAGGTCGCGCTGAACCTCCTCGCTGTAGGAGCGGCCGTAGGCCAGCAGCGAGGTGGTGGAGCCGATGATGGAGGCCAGCGGCGTGCGCAGGTCGTGGCTGAGCGACGACAGCAGGGCGGAGCGCAGGCTTTCGGTTTCCGCCACCACCCGCACGTTCTCCACCTCGCGGTTCAGCTGCATGCGTTCCAGCGCCAGGGCGGAGAAGCCGGCCAGGCTTTCCAGCTGGCGGCGGAAGGTGGGGCTGCGGAGCGAGGCGGGATCGTCGGCCGCCACCACCAGCACGCCGATGATGGTCGAGCCGGTGCGCAGCGGCTGGAACATGCGGCCGGCGTTGCTGTGCACGGCGGTGCCGCGGCCGGCGGCCTCGCCGTAGCGGCGCACCCAGGCGGCGATCTTCCAGTCGGCATCGGCGAGGGCCCCGCCCTCCGGCCAGGCGACGCACAGCTCGTCCGCCTCGGCGTCCGATCCGGCCGGGCCGGGGTCGGCATCGGCCACCATGCGCCGCGGCAGCAGGATCTGCACCTCGACGTAGAGCAGGTCGCGCAGCTGGCGGGCGATGGCGTCCAGCACCTGATGCGGGTCGGAGGTGGCGGCGACCTCGCGCGACAGGTGGTAGAGGGCGCCGGTGTGCCGCTCCCGCCGCCGCGCCGCCTGGGCCTGATCGTGCAGCCGCCCGGCCAGGTTGGAGGTGATGGCCGCCAGCACCAGGAAGATGGCCAGCTGGAAGATCTGCTCCGGCTGGTCGGGGGTGACGGCGAACTTGGGCTCGACGAAGAACATGTTGAACATCGCCAGCCCCAGCACCGAGGTGAACAGGGCGGAGGCGAAGCCGTAGGCGGTGGCGGCATAGACCACTGCCATCAGCATGATGATCGACAGGCTTTCCGACGGCAGCAGGGGGTCGAGCACCTTGATGAGCCCGGCCGCCATGCAGGCGGCGACGGCGCCGGCCAGGTACTCGTGGAACCACGGCCGCCCCTCGTCGATGCGCCACGGCAGGGCGAAGGCGTCAACGCTGACGTCCGGCCCCGGCACGATGTGGACGCCAAGGGCGCGGAAGCGCTCCATCAGCTGGTCGGCGAAGGGCCGCCGCCACAGCCGCCGCAACCCGCGCACCGGCGGCCGGGCCACCACCACCTCGGTGATGCCCTGGGTGCGGATGAAGTCGCTCACTTCCTCCAGCAGGTCGGGGCCGGTCAGCGACACCACCTCCGCCCCCAGGTGGTCGGCCAGGTGCAGGGCTTCGGTCACCTCCCGCTGCAGGGCGCGCGGCAGGCGGTGGTTCCAGGCGGTATCGACATAGCCGACATACCACGCCGCGCCGTTGCGGTCGGCAAGGCGGTGGCCGTCGTGGACCAGCCGGTCGGGGCGGCCGACATCGGACAGCAACACCAGGATGCGCGGCGGCAGAACCGGCTCGCCGGGGATGGATTCGACGGTGCCGCCGACGCTTTCCGACCACTGTTCCAGCGACTGGCGGTGGACGTAGCGGGCGGTGACGCCGATGGCCACCTCGCGCAGCACCGACAGGCATTCGACGCCGTAGAGCGGCGCCAGGGTGTCGTAATCGTCCGGCCCCAGCATCAGCTGGTGGGCCTCGAAGCGGTCGGCCAGGTCCTGGGGGGTGGCGTCGATCAGCTCGATCTGGTCGGCCTCGCCCAGGAAGGCTTCCGGCAGCACGTCCTCGGGCGGGATGAGGGCGAGCACGCTGATGCGGTCGCGGGCGCTTTCCAGGTGGGCGGCGGAAACGGCGGCATAGACGTCGATGCCGCGGTCGAGGATGTCGTCCAGCTGCGAATCGCCCGTCGCCAGCCGGGCGATCTGGCGGTTGCTGCCGCGCAGGCCCTTCACCACCACCACGTCCGGCGTCAGGCGCATGAGGTCTTCGGCCTGCGACGAGCGCACCAGCACGATGTCGCTGTCCTCCACCTCCGGCGGCAGGGCGGCGACGTCGTCGGGGATGAGCAGGCCGATGACCGGGCGCCGGCTGTCGGGGGCGCCGTCGCGGCGCAGCCGGTGCAGGGTGTCCATCTGCGCCGCCAGCACGGTCGCCACCGTGGCGGCGCCGGGCGCGACGCCGAGGAACACCTTCAGGCGGCCGCGCGCAGCGGCGGCGTCATCGCCAGCGCCCGAGGACGCCGGCTGCGGGTCGAGGACGGGGGAGGCGTGGTCGCGGTCGGTCATGACCGGATCATCCTCTGGCGGGGGCGGTATGGCGTCGTCTCCTTGCTCACGGCGGCGGCCTCGGACCGCAGCATGATGTCGGCCACCACCGGCAGATGGTCGGAGGCCTGGCGGGCGAGCCGGCTGGCGTGGGCGCGCACGCGGCCGACGATGGTATCCGGCACTGCCCAGATCCGGTCCAGGGCCAGAAAGGGCAGATGGGCGGGGAAACTTGCCGGGCTGCGGCGCCAGCCGAGCGGCGGCCCCAGGTGCCGCATGGCCGACAGGTCCGGCCACCAACTGTTGAAGTCGCCCATTATTACCACGGGAACATCCCCCCGTGCGGAGACAATTTCTCCGAGCCGCGCATGCTGCCGCGCCCGTTCCCACACCCGCAGGCCGAGGTGCGCCACCACCACCCGCACGGTGCGCCGGCCGCCGCTGCCGTCGCCGTCGCCGGCATCCAGGTCGGCGACCACGGCGCCGCGCGGCTCGTAAGGTGCCACCGACAGGTCGACCAGATGGCTGTCGAGCAGCGGCCGGCGGGTCAGCAGCACGTTGCCGAAGCGGGAATCCTTCAGCACGATGTTGGGCCCGGCCACCGCCGTCATGCCGGTCTGTTCCGCCAGATAGGCGAACTGGTCGGGGATGCCGGCGATTTCCGGCCGCGCCGCCACTTCCTGCAGGCCGACCACGTCGGCGTCGATCTCCGCCAGCACGCCGACGATGCGGGCGGGATCATAGGCGCGGTCGTTGCCGATGCAGGAATGGATGTTGTAGGTGGCGAAGCGCAGCGGCATGGCGCGGATCAGCTCTCGTCGTCCCCGTCGGCGTCGCCCGACGCCTGCCGCCGCCGCGCCACCAGCCGCTGCAGGCCGATGCTGACCGCCAGCCACAGGGCGAGGCAGCCGACCAGCAGCGCGATGCGCCCCGGCGACGGCGAATGGATGAGGTCCATGATGCTCGACCCCAGCAGGGTCATGACGGCGATGCCGGGCAGCATGCCGATGACGGTGCCGGTCAGGTAGTCGCGGAAGCGCACATGGCTCGCCCCGGCCACCAGGTTGATGAGCACGAAAGGGGCGACAGGCGCCACCCGCAGGAACACCACGGCGACGATGCCGCGGTCGCCCAGCGCCTTGCTCATGCGGTTGACGCCACGGCCGGCGTAGCGCTGCACCAGCTTGCGCCCCAGCACATGGCCGACCCAGAAGGTGACCACCGCCGCCGTGATGGCGCCGATGCCGGCATAGAGGAACCCGAGCCACGGCCCGAACACCATGGCGGTGACGGTGATCAGCACGGTGATGGGAAAGGCGATCAGCCCCAGCACCACATAGGCCGCCAGCACCGCCAGCGGTGTCCATGGCGTGCCGCGCATGCGTTCCGCCCATTGCAGGAAGACATCGGGGTTGAGGCCCTCGCGCAGGGGGGTGAAGGTCCACAGGGCGACGCCGGCCGCCAGCACCGCCACCAGCACCAGGCCGGTCCACAGGTGACGCAGGCGGCGGCGCCGCGGGTGGTCGGGCGGCGGCGGCACCTGTTCGGCCAAGACGCGCTCCAGATCCAGGGGTTCCTCGGGATCGCCGAGTCGGTTCAGCAGCACCACGCTGCCGTCGGCCTCCACCGCCTCGGCCGCCACCGGCACCAGGTCGCGGCAGGGATCGCGCCGCACCAGCCGGTCGACGGCGGCGAACAGGCGGCCGCCGGAGGCCGATTCGGCGGCGGCGACGTCTTCCACCGTCACCCCGGCGTGCTCCGCCAGCAGGCGGCGGCGCAGGGTGGTGATGGCGGCGGCATGGTCGGGCCGGTCGGCCGTCAGGGTCAGGTTGGTCTCGCTGTCCAGCCCCATGGAGCGGTTGGCGAGGTTGGCGCTGCCCACCGTCAGCAGGCGGTCGTCGACCACCATCAGCTTGCTGTGGACCTTGACGTCGTGGTCGCGGCCGTCGCCGTCGCGCACCACCGGCGCCAGCAGCCGCACCCGGTCGCCGGCGCCGCTGGCGGCCAGCCGCGCCATGAAGGCGGCGCGTCCGACGCCCATGGTGGTTTCCTCCAGCCAGTCCATGGCGGTGCGCGGGCCGATCAGCAGCACCTCCAGCCGCGGGTTGCGGCGCAGGCGGTCGGCCAGAGCCTCGGCGATGGCATCGGCGGTGAGGTACTGGTTCTCGATGACGATAAACCGTTCCGCGTGCGCAATGGCAGCCTGATAGAGCGTGCGGATCTCGCACACCGGCCGCCGCTGCCGGCGATGCGGCCGGGTGCGGCTGACGGCGATGCGGCCGTCGCGGAAGGCGGCCTCGTACCCCGCCGGCCACAGCGGTCCCGGCCCCGGCTCCGGCGCCGCCAGCCGCCGCCGCCGCGCCCGCCGCCAGCGTTCGCGGCAGAGGTCGCCCAGGGCGGCGGCGGCCGGGCCGGTGACCATCATCTGCACGTCGTGCACCGGCGCGTAGGCGGAGCCGCCGGGATCACGCCGGCGCGGGTCGTCGGGCCGGTGCTCCGGCGTGTCCCACCGCCGCACCGACAGGTCCATGCCGCCGCAGAAGGCCAGCGCATCGTCGATGACGACGATCTTCTCGTGGTGGCTGGCGGCGATGGGGATGCGGTTGTCCAGGTGCAGGTGGACCCGGTCGGGCGTCGTCCAGCCCAGCGACACCTTGGGCAGCGGCTCGCGGTCCAGGCTGTAGAGCAGGGTGTAGTCCCACAGCAGGATGTGGATGTGCAGGTCCGGCCGCTGCTGCACCAGCCACGCCAGGAAGTCGCGCAGGGTGCGGGGGGCGTCGTCCTCCGGCTCGTCCTCGCCGGTCAGGCGGGTGCGGCCGTCCACGTCCCAGCCGAGGATGAGCACCTGCCGCCGCGCCGACAGCAGCGCCCGGCGCAGGGTGCCGTAGTAGGCGGCGGCGTCGATCAGGCAGGCGGCGCGGCCGGCGCGCTCCACGCGCCAGGCCACGCCCTCCTGACCCAGCAGGTCGGGGAGATCGGGCAGCGTCTGCGGCGGCGCGGTGTGCGGCAAGATCGGTTCCGTCGTGGCGGCGCGGGATGGGGCGGGTGCGACGACGGCCGGCCGCGACCGGCTCCGTTCACCCCTGCGTCTCCACGAACGCCGAAGCCGCCCGCGCGGTTCCGCCGCCGGACCCGACACAACGCGCCGGCTGCGAAAGGGTTGCAGCAGGCCCCGCGTTGCTCATAAAGAAGGCGGACGATGGTTCGTGATTAAAACATGGGCGTTGCCGCGCCCACGGATGCGGCAGCATCGCCCCCGGCCGCCGGGTGCGATCCAGGCGTTCCGCGGCTTCGGCATCTGGCATCGCGCTTGCTTCCATATCCCTGCCAGTGCGGCAACCTGTCGGGCGTGCGGCCCGGAGGTGCTGAGGCAAGTAGAACATGGGGCTTCGGTCGAGGGGGAGAGCCGACACAGATCGGCCTCCCCCTCACGCTTTTCCGGCCTACAGCAGGGGCGCCGCCGGGTCGTGGCCGCGGTGGCGCCGGCGGGCGGCCTCCGGGTCGCGGACGGCATAGCAATAGGCGCAGCCGTGCGGGCAACTGTCGTAGGCGCCGATGTCGCGGCTTTCGGCGCAGGCGCAGGTCTTGCGGTGCGGCCGGGCGGCGGCCCGCAGCGGCCGGCCGGCGACGCGGGCGAGGCGGCCGGCATCGACGCAGGCCGCTTCCGCCACCGCCGGCACCAGCAGGTGCGGCTGTCCGCAGAGGGCGAGGCGCAGGCCCGCCGCCTCCGCCTGCGCGGCCAGGGCGGTCAGCAGCGCCCGCTTGGCGTCGTCGTCGGGATCGGTCCAGGCGAAGCCGTGGCGCTCCGCCGCCGCCGCCATGTTGCGGGCGGTCTTGCGGTAGACCTGGGTGAAGCTGACCACCGCCTCGTCGGTGGCGCCGCGCAGGGACTCGGCCAGCCGGCCGAAAGCGTCCTGGTGCCAGGCCGGCGGCGTCAGGTCGGAGAACAGCACCGGGTCGTAGCGCCACACTACCGTCGCCGGGCCGAACCGCTCCGCCACCCGGTGCAGCGCCGCCACCGCCCGCTCCGGCGCCACCACCGCCCGGTCGAGGCTGCGCGGATAGCCGAGCACGGTGTGCTGCACGATGAAGGGAAAGCCGCGCGCCGCCACCTCCTCCAGCACCGGCAGGAAGGGCTGCACGTTGCGGGTCCAGAACACGAAGCCGTCCACCGCCTCGGGCGTCAGCGCCAGGGTGGAGACCTGGCGGGCGTTGTAGGGGTTCTGCACCTGGACGCTGCCGGCCTGCAGGCGGCGGCTGAACCAGTCGCCGTAGAAGGCGGGGATGTCGGTGCGGTAACTGGCGGATATGATCATCCGGGGTATGCCGTCCGTGCTATGATCAACGGGATCAACCCGTTGAAAGTCCTTGCCGAATGCTCAAGCTTCGCCGCGTCCCGGTGGACACCCGCTCGGAAAACGTCGCCTTCGTCAGCGCCGCCTGCACCCTCACCCGGGTGGAGGGCCTGCGGGCGCTGGCCAAGATCGAGGTCCACGGCGGCCGGCGGCGCATCCTCGCCACCGTCAACGTGGTGGAGGCCGATGGCGGTTGCGCCCTGGTGCAGCCCGACGAGCTGGGCCTGTCGGTGGAAGCCTTCGAGCGCATGGGCCTGCCCGAGGGCACCGACGTGCAGATCGAGTTCGCCGGCCCGCCGCGCAGCCTGGACGCCGTGCGGCGCAAGATCGAGGGCCGCATCCTGGGCGAGGAGCAGTACCGCGCCATCATCGACGACATTTCCGCCCACCGCTACAGCCGCATGGAACTGGCCGCCTTCCTGGTCGCCGCCGCCGGCTTCATGAC
This sequence comes from Caenispirillum bisanense, assembly GCF_039523075.1. NCBI lineage: Bacteria > Pseudomonadati > Pseudomonadota > Alphaproteobacteria > Rhodospirillales > Novispirillaceae > Caenispirillum > Caenispirillum bisanense. The sequence goes on along the minus strand of NZ_BAAAEP010000026.1, from coordinate 21,165 downwards.
GACGGAGGAAGTGCTGGCCCTGACCCGCGCCATGGTCGATGCCGGCAACCGGCTGGCGTGGCCCTACGACACGGTGGTGGACAAGCACTGCATCGGCGGCATTCCCGGCAACCGCACCACCATGCTGGTGGTGCCCATCGTCGCCGCCCACGGCCTGCCCATGCCGAAGACCAGCTCGCGCGCCATCACCTCGCCCTCCGGCACCGCCGACACCATGGAGGTGCTGGCCCGCGTCGACCTGTCGCTGGACGAGATGCGGGCGGTGGTGGAGGCGGAACGCGGCTGCCTGGTGTGGGGCGGCCACATGAACCTGTCGCCGGCCGACGACATTCTCATTTCGGTGGAGCGGCCGCTCGGCATCGACACCCAGGAACAGATGGTCGCCTCCATCCTGTCGAAGAAGGCGGCGGCGGGGTCCACCCACCTGCTCATCGACATCCCCACCGGCCCCTCGGCCAAGGTGCGCAGCCATGCCGAGGCGGTGCGCCTGCGCAAGATGTTCGAATACGTCGGCGATGCCCTCGGCCTCGTCATCGACGTCATGCTGACCGACGGCCGGGCGCCCATCGGCCGCGGCATCGGGCCGGTGCTGGAGGCGCGCGACGTCATGGCGGTGCTGCGCAACGACCCCGACGCCCCCGCCGACCTGCGGGAAAAGTCGCTGCGGCTGGCCGGGCGGGTGCTGGAGTTCGACGGCGGCGTGCGCGGCGGCGGCGGCGAGGCCCGGGCGCGGGAGCTGCTCGACAGCGGCGCGGCGCTGGCCAAGATGGAGGCCATCATGGCCGCCCAGGGGCCGGCCCCGGCGCTGGTGGTGCCGGGTGATCTGGTGAGGGTGGTGGAGGCGCCGGCCGACGGCACCGTCGCCGCCATCGACTGCGCCCGCATCAACACCATCGCCCGTCTGGCCGGCTGCCCCTTCGACAAGGGCTCGGGCATCGACCTGTTCCGCAAGCCCGGCGACCGGGTGAGCAAGGGCGAGCCGCTCTATCGCATCCACGCCTGCCGCCCGGCCGATTTCGGCTTCGCCACCGCCGCCGCCGAGGAGGCCGACGGCTATATTATCGCGTGAGGCCCCTCAAGCGCCGGGCGGCCGCTGACCGCGGCCTTGGCTCACGCCGCATAAGCGGCGGCGCGCGGTCGCGCTTGCCAAGCTGCAATGAGGGGGCCTCATTGCAGCTTGGTGGGGGACCCCTCAGGCGCCGGGCGGCCGCTTCTCGCGGCCTTGGCTCTCGCCGCATAAGCGGCGGCGCGCGTTCGCGCTTGCCAAGCTGCAATGAGGGGGCCTCATTGCAGCTTGGTAGGGGCTGAGGTTCGGCTGAGCCGTGGGGGTGGGCGTCCGGCCCGCCGGGGTCAGAGCGGCAGGCCGAGGGCGGCCAGGGTGGCGCGCAGTTCGGGGATGCCGATGCCCTTTTCCGAACTGGTGAGGATCACTTCCGGGTGGGCGGCGACGTGGCGTGCCAGCTCGCCCTGCACCTGGGTCAGGCGCTGCTCCGCCTCGCCCTTCTTCAGCTTGTCGATCTTGGTCAGAACGACCTGATAGTTCACCGCCGCCTGATCGAGCATCTTCATGACGTCGTGGTCGACGTCCTTCAGGCCGTGGCGGCTGTCCACCAGCACCAGCACCCGGCGCAGCTGCGGCCGGCCGCGCAGGTATGCCATGGTCAGGCGGGTCCAGGCCTGCACCTTGTCCTTCGGCGCCTGGGCGAAGCCGTAGCCCGGCAGGTCGGCGAGGATGAGGCGGTCGGCCAGGTTGAAGAAGTTCAGTTCCTGCGTCCGCCCCGGCGTCACCGAGGTGCGGGCCAGCGTGTTGCGGCCGGTGAGGGCGTTGATGAGGCTCGACTTGCCGACGTTGGACCGGCCGGCGAAGCATACTTCCGGCAGGTCGGTGTCAGGCAGCTGGGCAAGCCCCGCCACGCCGAGCATGAAGGTGGCCTCGCGGGCGAAGAGCAACCGCCCGGCTTCCAGCCAGGCGGCGCGCTCTTCTTCGCTCATGGCCTCGCCGGTGAAGGCGGGGGTCTGATCTTTCCTGCTCATACGGCGTCGGCGCGTTTCATGATGATCCACTGCTGGCCGATGGACAGCACGTTGTTCCACGCCCAGTAGAGCACCAGACCGGCCGGGAAGGCAGCCAGCATGAAGGTGAAGATCACCGGCAGGAAGGACATGATCTTGGCCTGGATCGGGTCCGGCGGCGCCGGGTTGAGCTTCATCTGCAGCCACATGGTGATGCCCATGATGAGCGGCAGCACGCCGATCATCAGGAAGCTGGGCGGCGTCCACGGGATGAGGCCGAACAGGTTGAAGATGGTGGTCGGGTCGGGCGCCGACAGATCCTGGATCCAGCCATAGAACGGCGCGTGGCGCATTTCGATGGTGACGAACAGCACCTTGTACAGCGCGAAGAACACCGGTACCTGGATCAGGATCGGCAGGCAGCCGGAGACCGGGTTGGCCTTCTCGCGCTTGTAGAGGGCCATCATCTCCTGGTTCAGGCGCACGCGGTCGTCGGCGAAGCGTTCCTGCAGCTTCTTCATTTCCGGCTGCAGCTTCTTCATCTTGCTCATGGCCCGGTAGGACTTGTTGGCCAGCGGGAACATGATCGCCTTGATGATGACCGTGAAGGCCAGGATGGCGAGGCCGAAGTTGCCGACCAGGGCGTACAGCCAGTTCAGCACGTAGAAGAACGGCTTGGTCAGGAAGTAGAACCAGCCGAAGTCGATGGCCAGGTCGAAGTTGGTGATGTTGAACTCTTCAGCGTAGCGGTCGAGCAGGTCCACCTGCTTGGCGCCGGCGAAGAAGTGGTTGGTGACGGTGGAGCTTTCACCCGGCGCCACGGTCATGCCCGGCTCCAGGTAGTCCACCTGATAGCGCTCGCCGCCCTGGCCGCGGTAGGCGAAGCGGGCCTTGGTCTCCAGGTCGGGCTGGAAGGCGAGCGCCGTCAGCCAGTACTTGTCGGTGATGCCGATCCAGCCGCCGGTGGTGGTGCGCTCGATGGTCTGCTCGTCGCGCAGGTCCTTGTAGTCGACTTCCTTCAGGGTGCCGCCGAAGACGCCGAGCGGACCTTCGTGCAGGATGAAGAAGCCTTCCGTCGCCGGCGTGCCGGAGCGCGAGATCAGGCCGTAGGGGAACAGGGTCACCGGCTGCTCGCTGCCGTTGGTGACCGACTGCTCCACCGTGAACATGTAGTGCTCGTCCACCCGGATGATGCGGGTGAAGCGCAGGCCCTGCTCGTTCTCCCACGTCAGGGTGACCGGCTGGTTCGGGCGCAGCACGTCGGTGTCGGCGGTCCACACGGTCTGGCCGGTGGGGGCGGTGGCGCCGGCGGCGGCGACCCAGCCGAACTCGGCGTAGTAGGGGTTGGCGGCGCCGGCCGGCGACAGCAGATCGATGCGCGGGCTGTTGTCGTCGGGGGAGACGCCGTAGTTCTTCAGCGTCAGGTCGTCAATGCGGCCGCCCTGCAGGTTGATGGAGCCGCGCAGCGCCGGGGTGTCGATGCGGATGCGGCCGGCGTCGCTCGCCAGCACGGCGGAGCGGTCGGCCGGGCCGCCCGGAACGGACGGAGCGACCCCGCCCGGCGCCGGCGTCTCGGGCGCCAGCGGCGCGTCGGACTGGCCCGGCGCCTGCTGGCCCTGCTGCGCCGTCTGCTGCTGTTCGGGCGGCACCTCGGCCTTGGGCCAAAGGAACTCGAACCCCAGCAGGATCGCCAGCGAAAGGGCAATGGCCAGGATCAGGTTGCGCTGTTCAGGCATGGGTCCGTTTCTTCCGTTCGACCGAAGCGTCCGCGTCCGGCGTGTAGGTCAGGGAACAGGATGGTGGTGGGAAGCGTCACCGCAACCGCAGCCGCCGCTGCGGGCGGTGCCGGTCCTGGTGCCGGTGCGGCGGCGGGCGTCGTGCTCCGGGTCGGTGCCCGGCACCGGATCGTAGCCGCCGGCGGAGAAGGGATTGCAGCGCAGCACCCGCCACACGGCAAGGGCGGTACCCTTCACCGGCCCATGCACCGACAGCGCCTCCATGGCGTAGTGGGAGCAGGTGGGCGAATGCTTGCAGGCGGGCGGAAACAGGGGGGACAGCACGAGCTGGTAGCCGCGCACCAGTCCGCGCAGGATGCCGCTAGCGATGGTCATGGGGCATCGACCTTGTTCCCGTTGCCGTCGTGGCCGCGCAGGGCCCCCAGACGTTTAAGCGCCCACCGCAGATCATGCAACATCTGATCGAACGGCAACGAAACCGTCGCATCGGCGCGACCGATCAGCACGTAGTCGAAGCCGGGCTGGGCGTACTGCGGCAGGATCTGGTCGGCGACGGCGCGCAAACGCCGCCGCGCCCGGTTCCGCTTCACCGCGTTGCCGACCTTGCGGCTGGTGGTGAAGCCGACGCGCAGGCCGGCGGTGTCGCTGTCGCGGGCGGAAGCCGGACCAGCGGCTTCCTGTGGTGCGGCGGGCTGGGGCGCGATCTGCAGGATGAAGCCCGGCGTCACCCACTTGCGGCGGGTGCCGGCGACGCGCAGGAAATCGCGTCTGGTCTTCAGCCGCGCGGGAGCGCCCCCCACGGGACTACCCGCGCCGCACTCAGGCGCTGAGGCGCTTGCGGCCCTTGGCACGGCGGGAATTGATCACGCGACGGCCGCCCACGGTGGCCATGCGGGACCGGAAGCCATGACGGCGCTTGCGGACAAGGCGGCTCGGCTGGTACGTGCGCTTCACGGTTACTCTCCATCTACGGGCGGCGCGCGGCCTCACGGGCGGGCGGCGCCTGGACATCGTCTCGGAACTGGGTCCTCCACGGGCCGCACCGGCGAGTCTCCGCGAGGAAGGGGGCCGTATACCCTTATCCGCCAGCGGAAGTCAACAGCCGCGCGGCCCGGCGCGTGCGGCAGGCGGCGGAAAGCGCCCGCCGCTGCCTTCACGGCAACGTCAGTGGACGGCGCCCGGCCCGGATGATAGGCCGGAAGGACCATGACCACCAGCCCCCGCGACCCCCCGCCGGCCGTGCCCCCCGTTGCGGAGTCGCCCCGCCGCCGCCGCCGCGCCCGCCGCCGCCGGCTGCTGCTGGCTGCCGTCGCGGTGGCCGTGGTGGGGGCGCTGTGGCTGGGCGGGGCGGCCGATCTGCTGTCGTTCGAGACCCTGCGGGAGCACCGCGACGCCCTGCAGCAGTGGGTGGCGGCGCGGCGGGGGCTGGCGGCGGCGCTGTTCGTGCTCGCCTATGCCGCCGCCGTCGCCGCCTCGCTGCCCGGCGCCGTGTGGCTGACCCTGGCCGGCGGCTTCCTGTTCGGCACCGTGGCCGGCGCCGCCCTGGCAGTGGCCGGCGCCACCGCCGGCGCCGTGGTCGTCTTCCTGCTGGCCGGCAGCCTGCTGCGCGAGCCGTGGCGCCGCCGCGCCGGCCCTGCCCTCGCCTGCATGGAGGACGGCTTCCGCCGCGATGCCTTTTCCTACCTGCTGGTGCTGCGGCTGGTGCCGCTGTTTCCGTTCTGGCTGGTGAACCTGGTGCCGGCGCTGCTGGGCGTGCCGCTGCGGCCCTATGTGCTGGCGACCGTTCTTGGCATCATTCCGGGGGCGGTGGTCTATGCCGGCGTCGGCAACGGCCTGGATGCCGTGTTCGCCGCCGGCGGCCGGCCGGACCTGTCGCTGCTGAGCCGGCCGGAGATCCTGCTGCCGCTGCTCGGCCTCGCGCTGCTGGCCCTGGTGCCGGTGGCGTGGCGCCGCTGGAGGACACGCCATGACCGCTGACAGCCCGCTCACCCCCGACCTCTGCCCCGACCTCTGCGTCATCGGTGCCGGCTCGGGCGGCCTGTCGGTGGCGGCCGGGGCGGTGCAGATGGGCGCCTCCGTCGTGCTGGTGGAGCGCGGCGAGATGGGCGGCGACTGCCTCAACGCCGGCTGCGTGCCGTCCAAGGCGCTGCTGGCCGCCGCCGGGGCGGCGCGGGCGGCGCGGCAGGCCGGCGGCTTCGGCCTGCGCACCTCGGTGGCGGTGGATTTTCCGGCGGTGATGGCGCATGTGCAGGCCGTGATCGCCGCCATCGCGCCGCACGACAGCCAGGCCCGCTTCGAGTCGCTGGGCTGCACCGTGCTGCGGGCGCCGGCCCGTTTCCTCGACGCCCGCCGGCTGCAGGTGGGCGAGACGGTGGTGCGGCCGCGCCGCACGGTGCTCGCCACCGGCTCCCGCCCCACCCTGCCCGACCTGCCGGGGCTGGCGGCGGTGCCGGTGCTGACCAACGAGTCGCTGTTCACCCTGCGCGAGGCGCCGGAGCGGCTGGTGATCCTCGGCGGCGGTCCCATCGGGGTGGAGATGGCATCGGCCTTCCTCGGCCTCGGGGTACCGGTGTCGCTGGCCACCGGCGGCGCCATCCTGCCCAAGGATGATCCCGACCTGCGGGCGGTGGTGCGGGCCGCCCTGGTGGCCGACGGCCTCGACCTGCACGAGCACGCCCGCGCGGTGGCGGTGGAGCCCGGCCCGGTGCTGGTGCTGGAGGACGGCCGCCGGCTGGCCGGCTCGCACCTGCTGGTGGCGGCGGGGCGGTCGCCGACGGTGGCGGGGCTCGGCCTCGACGCCGCCGGCATCGACCACGACCCGCGCCGCGGCATCGCCACCGACGCCCGCCTGCGCACCTCCAACCGGCGGGTTTATGCGGTCGGCGACTGCGCCGGGCCGCCCTACTTCACCCACCGCGCCGGCCACGACGCCGGCATCGTGCTGCGCAACGCCCTGTTCCGCCTGCCGGCCCGCGCCCGCCACGACCGCATGCCGTGGGTGACCTACGGCGACCCGGAACTGGCGCAGGTGGGCCTGACCGAGGCGGCGGCGCGGGACCGCCACGGCGACCGCATCCGCGTCCTGGTCGAGCCCTTCGCCGGCAACGACCGTGCCCGCGCCGAGCGGCGGACGGAGGGGCTGCTCAAGCTGGTCACCGACCGCCGCGGCCGGGTGCTCGGCTGCGGCATCGTCGGGCCCCAGGCGGGCGAGCTGCTGGCGCCGTGGGTGCTGGCGCTGGCGCAGGGGCTGCGGGTGACGGCGGTGGCCGACCTGGTGCTGCCCTACCCCACCCTGGCGGAAACCGGCAAGCGCGCGGCCGGCGCCTTCCTGGCCCCTGCCCTGTTCGGGCCGGCGACGCGGCGGCTGGTGCGCCTGCTGGCCCGGCTGGGGTAGTGTGGCGCTGCGACCAGGGAGCCCGCCCGTGCCTGAAACCTCCGCCCCGCCCCCCGTCCACCGCAGCCTGTCGGCGCGGCTGCTGGTGCTGACCGTGCTGTTCGTCATGCTGGCGGAGGTGATGATCTTCGCCCCCTCCATCGGCCGCTATCGCCACGAATACCTCAACGAGCGGCTGGCCCAGGCGCACCTCGCCCTGCTGGCGCTGGAGGCAACGGCCGACGGCATGGTCGACGAGCGGCTGCAGATGCGCCTGCTGCACCACGCCGGCGCCCGCGGCATGACTGCCTGGCGCCCCAACCGGCCGCAGCTGATGCTGGGGGAAGACCCGCCGCAGCTGGACATCCTGTTCGACCTCCAGGGGGCCGGCTTCCTCACCCTGCTGGGCGACGGGCTGGCGGCGCTGGTGCGCACAGACAACCGGCTGATCGGCGTCATCGGCGAAAGCCCGAAAGACCCCGAGGTGGTGCTGGCGGTGTCGCTGGACGAGGCGCCCATGCGGCGGGAGATGCTGGCCTACGGCAAGCGCATCCTGATCCTCAGCCTCATCATCTCGCTGGTCACGGCGACGCTGGTCTACGTCACCCTGCACCTGTGGCTGGTGCGGCCGATCCTGCGGCTGGCGGCCACCATGGCCGCCTTCCGCCGGGCGCCGGAAGACCCGGCGCGGGTGCTGCGGCCGAGTCGGCGCCGCGACGAGGTGGGGGTGGCGGAACGGGCCTTGGCCGCTATGCAGACCGACCTGCGCGCCGCCCTCGCCCAGCAGGCGCGGCTGGCGGCGGTGGGCACGGCGGTGAGCAAGATCAGCCACGACCTCAAGGGGGTGCTGTCGGCGGCGCTGCTGGAAAGCGACCGGCTGGAGGCCACTGCCGCCGACCCGGAGATCAAGCACGTCACCGCCGGCATCGCCCGCGCCCTCGACCGCGCCGTCCACCTGTGCAGCCGCACCCTCAGCTTCGCCAAGGAAGGCCCGCCCGACGTGCGGCACGAGCCGGTGGCCCTGGCGGCGGTGGTGACGGCGGCGGCGGAGGCGGCGGCCGCCGCCGGTCCGGCGACGGTGACGGTGGCGGTGCCCGACGGGCTGACGGTGCTGGCCGATGCCTGCCAGCTGCCGCGGGTGTTCGAGAACCTGATCCGCAACGCCGCCGAGGCTGGCGCCGGTCACATCACCGTGAGCGCCGCCGCGCCCGCCCCCGGCGGCGCAGGGGCCGCCACCGGGCGTCTGGTGGCGGTGACGGTGGCCGACGACGGGCCCGGCCTGCCGCCGCGGGCGCGCGACAACCTGTTCCAGCCGTTCTCCGGCTCCGCCCGGGTCGGCGGCACCGGCCTCGGCCTGCCCATCGCGCGGGAGATCGCCCAGGCCCTGGGTGGGGATCTGGTGCTGGATGCCAGCGGCCCCGGCGGCACGGTTTTCCGCCTGACGCTGCCCACCATGGACGCCACATGACGGCGAGTTCAGGGAAATACCCCCTTCCTGCCACGGGGTCTCCTTATTGAGGCCACATTTGCGGGCGAGAGTCGGCTTCAGGTCCTCCCCCGGACCCCATGGCCGGTTTGCCCCATGACCGGCCACAGACCGCAGCCTGGCGGCCGGCGCGCCCGATCCCCCCTCCGCGCCGGCCGCTCGCTGTGACCGGCGGGGCGGTGATGGCGGTGAAAACGCCGCACTTTTCCCCGCGACATCGGCCGCCGGCTCTCCTATCCTCCCGCCCCATGACCGACCAAGCCTACACCGACGCGGCGGAGTTCGCAGGCAGCGGCCTCGTGTGCATCCGCGGCGAGCGTATCGTCTTCGCCGACCTCGACTTCTCCCTGGCGCCGGGCGAGGCCATCCTGCTGCTCGGCCCCAACGGCAGCGGCAAGTCGAGCCTGCTGCGGCTGATGGCCGGCCTGCTGCGGCCGACCGCCGGCACGCTGACCTGGGGCGGGGTGCCGCTCGCCGACGACCCCGAGGCGCACGGCGGCCGCAGCCGCTACATCGGCCACCACGACGCCATCAAGCCGGTGCTGTCGGTGCGCGAGAACGTCGCCTTCTGGTCGCGGCTGTGGAACGGCGACGGGTCGGAGGCGACGGTGCGCGCCGCGCTGGAGGCCTTCACCATCCCCCACCTGCTGGAAGTACCCGGCCGCTGGCTGTCGGCGGGGCAGAAGCGGCGCGTCAACCTCGCCCGCCTGCTGGCGGCGCCGGCCCCCCTGTGGCTGCTGGACGAGCCGACGACGGCGCTCGACCGCGCCACCGTTGCGGTGGTGGAACGGCTGCTCGACGCCCACCGGGCGCGCGGCGGCATGGTGGTGCTGTCGACCCACACGGATGTCGCCCTGCCCGGTGCCAGGGTGCTGCAGATGGATGATTTCGCCGTGCCCATGGACTGGTCCGGTTTCGATGCCGAAATGGCCACCGCCGAGGGCGAGCCGTGGACGGCGGGGGTGCGGCCATGACCGGCTTCCTCGCCATCGTCGGCCGCGACTTGCGGCTGGCGCTCCGCCAGGGCTCCGACAGCATGATGGTGGTCACCTTCTTCGTGCTGACGGTGGTGCTGTTCCCCTTCGGCGTCGGGCCGGAGCCGGGCATCCTGGAACGCATCGCCGCCGGCGTGCTGTGGGTGACGGCGCTGCTCGCCTCCATGCTGTCGCTCGACCGCCTGTTCCAGGTGGATTACGAGGACGGCAGCCTCGACCTCATGACCCGCGGCCCGGTGCCGCTGCCCATGCTGGTGCTGGGCAAGGTGACGGCCCACTGGCTGACCACCGGCCTGCCGCTGCTGGTGGCGGCGCCGGTGCTGGCGGTGCTGCTGAACATGAACGCCGCCGGCTTCGGCGTGCTGATGCTTGCGTTCCTGCTGGGCACTCCCACCTTGAGCCTGATCGGCGCGGTGGGTGCCGGCCTGGTGCTGGGCGCCAGGCGCGGCGGCGTGCTGCTGTCGCTGCTGGTGCTGCCGCTCTATATCCCCATTCTGGTGTTCGGGGTGTCGGCGGTGGATGCGGCGGTGATGGACCTGCCGGTGCGCGCCCAGCTGCTGATCCTCGGCGGCTTCCTGCTGGGGGCGGCGGCGCTGTGCCCGTGGGCAACGGCGGCGGCGCTGCGGCAGGCGGTGGAATAAGGAGGCTTTCGGTCGGGCACGGCGGATTCTTGACGATTGTTAAGGTGACGTTCAGTCCCGCATCGTAAAAGTCTGTGCAAGGAACCCGACGGCCGCTGGGGACTTCCCCCGGCAGCCTGCGGAGAGCGAACGGGCGGCGCCGCCGTCCGGTTCACGCGCCCGGTGCGGCGCGAGTCGATAGAGACCAGGATGCATCGCTTCGCCAATCCCAACCGCTTCCTCAAGCTCGCCAACGCGATCCTTCCGTGGGCCGCCGGGCTGACGGCGATCCTGCTGGCGGCGGGGCTGTACTTCTCGCTGATCGGCTCGCCCGACGACTATCAGCAGGGCGCCACCGTCCGCATCATGTACGTGCATGTGCCGTCGGCGTGGATGGCGCTGTTCTGCTACACCTCCATGGCGGTGGCGAGCGCCGTGGCGCTGATCTGGAAGCACCCGCTGGCCGATCTGTTCGCCAAGGCGTCAAGCCCGGTGGGGGCGGCCTTCACCTTCATCTCGCTGGCGACCGGCGCCCTGTGGGGCAAGCCCATGTGGGGCACCTGGTGGGTGTGGGACGCTCGCCTGACCAGCATGCTGATCCTGTTCTTCCTCTACCTCGGCCACATGGCGCTGATGAACGCCTTCGACGACCCGCAGCGCGGCTTCAAGGCGGCGGCGGTGCTGGCCCTGGTGGGGGTGGTGAACGTGCCGATCATCAAGTTCTCGGTGGACTGGTGGAACACCCTGCACCAGCCCGCCAGCGTCATCCGCATGGACGGGCCTTCCATCGACGGCTCCATGCTGCTGCCGCTGCTGCTGATGGCCTTCGCCTTCAAGGCCTACTACATCACCGTCGTGCTGCTGCGCATGCGCGGCGAGATCGCCGAGGCCAAGGTGCGCGCCATCTCCATGAGCCAGGTGCAGGGCTGACAAGGCAGGCCGGTGCGGCGCCCCCTGGCGGGAAGCCGCGCTTCCGACGACCCGAAACGGAAACGCAACGATGCAGGACTTCTTCGACATGGGCGGCTACGCCGGCTTCGTCTGGCCCTCCTACGGGGTGGCGGCCATCGTGCTCGGCCTGGTGTTCGCGTCGACCTGGCGGCTGCTGAAGTCGAGCGAGCAGCGCCTGGCCCAGTTGCAGGCGGCCCGCGGCCGCCGTCCGCGCCGTGACCGCGGCGCTTCCGCCGGCGCCGAGGCCCCCATGGCCCCCGCGCCCGGCGATATCAGCGATGCGCCGGCCGGCACCCCCGCCGGCGCCGCAGGAGAGACCCGATGACCCGCAAGAAGCGTCGCCTTTACTTCGTCGGTGCCGGCATGACCATGCTGTTTGCCGCCGCCGCCCTGGTGATGACCGCCTTCCAGGACAACCTGGTGTTCTTCTACAGCCCGTCCGACCTGCAGGAAAAGACGCTGGCCGCCGACCAGCGCTTCCGCCTCGGCGGCATGGTGGAGGAAGGCACGGTGGAGAAGGCCGGCGACACCATCCGCTTCAAGGTCACCGACTACGCCGCCTCCACCCCGGTCAGCTTCACCGGCCTCCTGCCCGACCTGTTCCGCGAGGGCCAGGGCGTGGTGGCGGAAGGCCGCCTCAACCCCGACGGCGTGTTCATTGCCACCGAAGTGCTGGCCAAGCATGACGAGAACTACATGCCGCCGGAAGTGGCCGACGCCCTCGCCCGCCAGGACCCCGAGTGGAAGCAGAAGCTCGGCCGGTCGGTGGACGGGGTGGAGCCGGTGAAGGCGACGACGACCTCGGCCAACTGACGACGGCCGGCGGCGCCCCCCGTGGGGTGCCGGGACAGGACGTGAACTGTTTCTGAAACGAAGGCAAGGCAGGCAGCGATGATCGCCGAAATCGGCCATTACGCCCTCGTGCTGGCGTTCATGGTGGCGCTGGTGCAGTCGACGGTGCCGCTCATCGGCGCCCATCGCGGTGATGCCGTGATGATGGATCTGGCCCGGCCCGCCGCCATGGCCATGTTCCTGCTGGTCGGCGTGTCGTTCGCGGCGCTGACCTATTCCTACGTCGTCAGCGACTTCTCGGTGGTCAACGTGGCGGAGAACAGCCACACCGACAAGCCGATGCTCTACAAGATCTCCGGCGTGTGGGGCAACCACGAGGGGTCGCTGCTGCTGTGGATCACCATTCTGGTGACCTATGCCCTGGCGGTGGCCACCTTCGGCCGCAACCTGCCGCCGACGCTGCGCGCCCGCACGCTGGCGGTGCAGGGCATGATCACCGGCGGCTTCCTGCTGTTCATCCTCTATACGTCGAACCCGTTCCTGCGCCTCGACCCGGCGCCGATCAACGGCCAGGGCCTCAACCCGCTGCTGCAGGACCCCGGCCTCGCCTTCCACCCGCCCATGCTCTACCTCGGCTATGTGGGCTTCTCCATGGCCTTCAGCTTCGCCGTGGCGGCGCTGATCGAGGGCAAGGTGGATGCCGCCTGGGCCCGCTGGGTGCGGCCGTGGACGCTGCTGGCGTGGATGTTCCTGACGCTCGGCATCGCGCTCGGCTCGTGGTGGGCCTACTACGAACTCGGCTGGGGCGGCTGGTGGTACTGGGACCCGGTGGAGAACGCCTCGTTCCTGCCGTGGCTGGCCGGCACCGCGCTGCTGCATTCCGCCATCGTGGTGGAGAAGCGCGACGCGCTGAAGAGCTGGACCATCCTGCTTGCCATCATCACCTTCGGCCTCAGCCTGCTCGGCACCTTCCTGGTGCGCTCGGGCATCATCACCAGCGTCCATGCCTTCGCAGCCGACCCGACGCGCGGCATCTTCGTGCTGCTGCTGCTGGCGGTGTCGGTGGGCGGCTCGCTCATGCTCTATGCCGTGCGGGCGCCGGAGCTGAAGGGCGGCGGCCTGTTCTCGCCGGTGTCGCGGGAAGGCTCGCTGCTGCTCAACAACCTGCTGATGGCGACCGCCACCGCGACCGTGCTGCTCGGCACCCTCTATCCGGTGTTCGCCGATGCGCTGAACCTGGGCAAGGTCACCGTCGGCCCGCCGTTCTTCAACGCCGTGTTCGTGCCGCTGATGGTGCCGCTGATCATCACCATGGCCATCGGCCCGATGATGTCGTGGAAGCGCGGCGACCTGAAGGGAGCGCTGTCGCGGCTGTGGCTGGCGGCGGTGCTGTCGCTGGTGGTCTTCGCCGGCACCTGGGTGCTGGGCGGCGGCGGCTTCGATACTGTGATGGTGGCCTTCGGCCTTGGCCTCGCGGCGTGGCTGCTGGTCGGTACCCTGGTGGAACTGGCCGAGCGCATCCGCCTGTTCCGTGTCTCCCTGGGCGAAAGCGGCCGCCGCTTCGTCAACCTGCCGCGTGCCGCCTTCGGCATGACGCTGGCCCATGCCGGCGTGGCGCTGGTGGTGGCGGGCGTCACCGTCTCGTCCTACTGGAAGGAAGAGCGGGTGCAGGTGATGGTGCCCGGCCAGACCATCACCGTCGCCGGCTGGGACTTCACCTTCCAGGGCGCGCGCGAGGTTTCCGGCCCCAACTACGACGCCATCGAGGGCCGCTTCCTGGTCACCCGCGACGGCCGCCAGATCGCCCTGCTGACGCCGGAAAAGCGCCAGTACACCAGCCCGCCCATGCCGACCACCGAAGCCGCCATCCACACCAACGGCTGGGCTGACCTCTATGCCGTGGTGGGGGATCCGGCCGGCAACGGCCCCGGCTACGTCACCCGCATCTACTTCGAGCCGCTGGTGCCCTTCCTGTGGTACGGCGCCCTTCTGATGGGCCTGGGCGGCATCGTGTCGCTGACCGACCGCCGCCACCGCGTCGGCGCCCCCACCCGCCGCAGCAAGGCCGCCGCCGGTGCCGCCGCCCGCCCGGCCGGGGCGTGAGGAAAGAGAACGAGCCATGTCCGAGACCTCGACCGAGACCACGCCGCCCGCCGCCCCCTCCCAGGGCATGACCTGGGGCCGCCGGCTGATCTTCATCGCGCCGACGCTGGTGTTCCTGGTGCTCATCGGCTTCTTCCTCAAGCAGCTGGGCGAGAACCCGGCGGAGCTGCCGAGCGTGCTGATCGACCGGCCGGTGCCCGAGTTCGCCCTCGACCCGCTGCCCGGCCGCGGCATGCCCCTGCGCAGCGACGACCTGAAGGGCGAGGTGTCGCTGGTCAACATCTTCGGGTCGTGGTGCGTCGCCTGTCAGGTGGAACACCCCTACCTGATGAAGCTGCAGGCCTCCGGCTACGTGCCCATCCACGGCATCGACTGGCGGGAAAAGGACCCCATGGACGGCCTGCGCTGGCTGCAGCGCTACGGCGACCCCTACACCCGCGTCGGCCTCGACCCCGATTCGCGCATCGCCATCGCCTTCGGTGTCACCGGTGCACCCGAGACCTTCGTGGTCGATAAGCAGGGGGTCATCCGCTACAAGCACATCGGCCCGCTCACGCCCGAGGTGTTCGAAAAGACCCTGAAGCCGCTGATCGAGGAGCTGCGCAAGTGAGCCTGTCCCGCTGCCGTTCCCTGCTCGTCGCCGCCGGCCTGGCGCTGTCCCTCGGCCTGGCGCTGCCGGCCGCGGCGGTGCAGCCGGACGAGATGCTGGCCGACCCGGTGCTGGAAAACCGCGCCCGCGACATCTCCAAGCAGCTGCGCTGCGTCGTCTGCCAGAACGAGAATATCGACGAATCCAACGCCGAGCTGGCCCGTGACATGCGCCTGCTGGTGCGCGACCGGCTGGTGCAGGGCGACAGCGACGGCGCCATCCTCGACTACATGGTCGACCGCTACGGCGACTACGTGCTGCTGGAGCCGCCGTTCAAGGCCTCCACCTACGCGCTGTGGTTCGGCCCGGTGATCTTCGTCCTGCTGGCGGCGCTCGCCGGCTGGGCCTTCTACCGCAACCGCGCCGCCGCCGGGCCGGTGGCCGCGGCGGCCGGTCCGGCGGCCGGGGCCGGCAAGCCGGCCGAGCTGACGGCGGAGGAGCGGCAGCGCCTGGAGGCCCTGCTGCGCGACGCCGACAGGGGCTGACCCCGCCCCGCAGTACCTGTTCCTCTCTTGAGTGATCGCGAGACGTCATGGCTTTCTGGATCGCCCTCGCGCTGCTGACGGCAGCCGTCCTGCTCCTGCTGGTGCTGCCGCTGCTGCGGCGGCCGAAGGGCCCGGTGGATCAGGTCACCTACGACCTGGCCGTCTACAAGGACCAGCTGTCGGAGGTGGAGCGCGACCGCGAGCGCGGCCTGCTCACCGACGATCAGGCCGTGGCGGCGCGGCTGGAGATCGAGCGCCGCATCCTCGCCATGGCCCCCGATGTGCCGGCCGCCAAGGGCAAGGGCAAGTCCGCGAAGGCCGGCAAGGGCGCCAGCCAGATCGGCCAGCCGGTCAGCGGCGCGGCGCGGCTGGCGGCGCTGCTGAGCGTGGTGCTGGTGCCGGTGGGCGGCATCGTCATGTACCTCGGCCTCGGCACCCCCGGCCTGCCCGACCAGCCCTACTCCGCCCGTCAGGAGGTGGAGCAGCACCGCATGGCGCAGCAGGAAGAGATGGTGCAGCTGGCGCAGCAGCTGGCCGCCCGCCTGGAGGCCGACCCCGACAATCCCGAGGGCTGGGCCATGCTCGGCCGGTCGTGGAGCGCGCTCGGCCGCTATGCCGATGCCGTGAAGGCCTTCGAGCAGGCGGTGCGCCGCCAGGGCGACTCCGACACCTGGGCGGCCCTGGGCGAGGCGCATGTGGCCATGGGCCGCGGCGAGGTCACCCGGCCGGCCGCCACCGCCTTCCGCAACAGCCTGCGCGGCAACCGCGACGATGCCCGCTCGCGCTATTATCTCGGCCTCTACCGCTACCAGCAGGACGACGTGCGCGGCGCCATCGCCATCTGGCGCGACCTGCAGGACACCAGCCCGGCCGATGCGCCGTGGCTACCCATGGTGCGCGACTCCATCGCCGAGGTGGCGTCGCTGTCCGGCGTCGATGCCGGCTCGGTGACGCCGTCGCATCCGCTCGACATGCCCGAACTGGCGCCCGCCCCCGGTGCCGGTGCCGCCCGCCCGCAGGGGCAGGCGCAGGCGCCCTCGGCCGGCGATCTGGCGGCGGCGGAGGCCGATGCCGGCCGCGCCCAGGCCGGCGGCGGCGGCTTCACCGCCGAGGAGCGGGAGATGGTGCAGACCATGGTCGACGGCCTGGCCGAACGCCTGCGCGAGAGCCCCGACGACTACGCCGGCTGGATGCGCCTCGGCCAGTCCTACCTCGTGCTGCAGCGGCCGCTGGATGCCGCCGAGGCCTACGGCAACGCCGTGCGCCTGCAGCCGGAAAACCCGGAGGCGCTGCGCAACCTCGCCAATGCCCAGGCGCTGACCGCCAAGGAGCAGGGGCTGGCGCAGCCGCCGGCCGCCTTCTACGACACCCTGCGCCGCATCCTGGCGGTGGACCCCAACGACCCCGCCGCCCTCAAGCTGGTGGGCGAGCAGGAAGCCGCCGCCGGCAATGCCGACACCGCCCGCACCCTGTGGCTGCGCCTGCGCGACCTGCTGCCGGAAGGCTCCGCCGACCGCGCCGAGGTGGAGCAGCGGCTGCAGTCCCTCGGCAGCTGACGCGGCGGCACGCCTTGGACCTGACGGCCACGCTGGTGGCCCTGGCGGTGGCGGGCGGCCTGTGCGGCCTCGCCATCGTGCTCGACCGCCGCCCCTACGAGCCGGGCCGGCCGTGGCGGTTTCCGGCCAAGCTGGTGCTGGCCCTGTCGCTGGTGGCGGTGCTGGCGCTGTCGGCGCATGTGGTCAGCCTGCTGACCGGCCGCCCCTTCACCGGCCGCCTGCCCTGACCGGCGGCGGCCGGTTCGCCTTGCGCTGCCACGAAAATACCACGAAAATCGACGCGGCTTATGGTTGATCCCGTACGTCGGGGCGCCATATACGACGTAACTCAGTGTGTCTTTGCGTAGAGGGACGACCCATGGCGCTTGATTATGAACGCAGGTTTGGCGCGCAGACCGGCGTGGCCACCCAGGCCGAGATCGACCAGGGCCTGCGGGCCTACATGCTCAAGGTCTACAACTACATGGCCTCGGGCATCGCGCTGACGGGCATCATCGCCCTGCTGTCCAGCCCGACGTCGTCGTTCGGCGTGCTGGCGCCGCTGTTCTACGTGCAGGGCGCCAACGGCACCATCGCGCCGTCCATGCTGGTGTGGATCAGCATGTTCGCCACCCTTGGCATCGTGTTCTTCCTGTCCTTCCGCATCAACAAGATGTCGGCCACGGCGGCGCAGGGCACCTTCTGGGCCTATGCGGCGCTGAACGGCGTGTGGCTGTCGACCATCTTCCTCACCTACACCGATGCGTCGATCGTGCGGGTGTTCTTCATCACCGCCGCCGCCTTTGCCGGTCTCAGCCTCTATGGCTACACCACCAAGCGCGACCTGACCGGCTTCGGCTCGTTCCTGGTGATGGGCCTGATCGGCCTGCTGATCGCCATGGTCGTGAACATCTTCCTGGCGAGCAGCATGCTCGACTTCGTGATCTCGGCCGCCGGCGTGCTGATCTTCGCCGGCCTGACCGCCTACGACACGCAGAAGATCAAGGACATGTACCTGGAGGACGACCACCACGAGGTCGCCGCCAAGAAGTCGGTGATGGGCGCCCTGACCCTCTACCTCGACTTCATCAACCTGTTCATCATGCTGCTGCGCTTGTTCGGCGAGCGCCGCTGATCCCGGTCCGCGCAGCCTGACGGAAACGGCCCCGGAGCATCCGCTCCGGGGCCTTTTTCATGACGGCACGGCAGGTGCGGGAGGCGAAAGAGAAAGAGAAAGGGCCGCCCCCGGCGTGGGGACGGCCCTTGCATCACCGGTCGGAACCCGACTGGATCAGGCGCCTTCGAAGAACCACTTGCGCATCTGCAGCACCGCCAGGTCGGCGTTCTTCTGGTAGGCGAAGGCCTTGGCGTTGTAGGCCATGTAGCTGTCGTGGACCTTCTTCGCCAGCGGGTCGCGGGCGGCGACGTCCTCCACCACCTGGCGGGTGGTGGTGGCCAGGGCCTGCAGGATCTCGTCGTTGAAGGTGCGGATCTGCACGTCCGGCCACTTTTCCTTGATCTGCGAGAACACGTCGATGTTGTGGTAGGTGAAGTCGGCCAGGCTTTCCTGCGCCGAGGCCTGGGCGGCGCGGCGGACGATGGCCTGCAGGTCGGGCGCCAGGCTGTCCCAGCGGGCCTTGTTGATCATCACTTCCAGCGCCGGGCCGGGCTCGTGGAAGGCCGGCATGTAGTAGAACTTGGCCGCCTTCTGCAGGCCGAAGGCGATGTCGAGCCACGGGCTGACCCATTCCGCCGCATCCACCGCGCCCGACATCAGCGCCGGCATGATCTCGCCCGGCGGCGTCAGGGTGACGGCGACGCCCAGCCGGCGCATCACCTCGCCGCCCAGGCCGGCGATGCGCATCTTGAGGCCCTTCAGGTCCTCGACCGAGTTGATTTCCTTGTTGAACCAGCCACCCGCCTGGGAGCCGGAGTTGCCGGCATAGAGGCCCTTGACGCCGAAGGGGGCGTAGATCTCGTCCCACAGCTCCTGGCCGCCGCCGAAGTAGATCCAGCCGGACAGTTCCCACGCCATCAGGCCGAAGGGGATGGTGGAGAAGTAGTTCAGCGCCGGGTTCTTGCCGACCCAGTAGTAGGGCGTGGCGTGCGCCATCTGGGCGACGTCGGACTGCACGGCATCGAGGCACTCGAACGGCGGCACCAGCTCGCCGGCGGAGAACAGGCGCACGGTCAGGCGGCCGCCGCTCATCTCGGTCACCGCGTCGGCGAAGCGCTGCGCGTTGACGCCCACCCCCGGCGCATTCTTCGGCCAGGTGGTGACCATCTTCCATTCCTGCTTGTCCTGGGCGATGGCCGGCGCCGCCAGCCCGCCGACAGCCGCCGCCGCCGTGACGCCGGACACCGCAGCGCCGGTCAGGAAGTCCCGTCGTTTCATGGTCGTTTCCTCGATCTCGCAATCCCCGGCACGCCCCGGGGTGCAGAAGAGTAACAATCCGGAAACGCTCAGGCCATTGGAAAAAATAAGCTTTCGTGTGGGATCGGGCCTCCGCCGACGCCAGGCGGTGACTCAGCCGTGACACTGCAATCATGGACGCATCCGCCGCCGTGGTCGGGCGTTCGAACAGCGTCCACAGCCTCAGGAGGAGCATCCGCCCATGTCGTCGCGTCTTTCGCGCCGTTCGGTCGTTGCCGGTTCGCTCGGCATGGCCTTCGCCGCCGCCCTGCCCGGCCGCCTGCTGGCGCAGGGGGCGCCTGCCGCCGGAGCCGGGGCCGGTGCCGAGGCCGGCGGCCTGCACCTCGGCGCGCCGTTCGCCTTCCGCTTCGAAGACCTGATCGCCCGCGCCCGCGACGCCGCCGCCCGCCCTTATGCCGCCCCCTACCGGCCGCGGCCGGAGGTGACGGCGGCCATCGACTACGCCGCCCACGGCCAGATCCGCTACCGGCCCGACCTGGCGCTCTATGCCGACGGGCCGGGGGACTATCCGGCGACCTTCTTCCACCTCGGCCAGTTCTTCCAGAAGGCCGTGAAGATGCACCGGGTGACCGACGGCCAGGCGCAGGAGATCCGCTACAGCCCCGACTACTTCGCCATGCCGGCCGACAGCGTGGCGCGGCAGCTGCCGCCCGATGCCGGCTTTGCCGGCTTCCGCCTGCAGGAAAGCCGGCAGCAAGAGCGCTGGAAGACCCACGACTGGCTGGCCTTCCTCGGCGCCTCCTACTTCCGCGCCATCGGGGCGCTGAACCAGTATGGCCTGTCGGCGCGCGGCGTGCTGGTGGATGCGGCGGTGCCCGACCGCGACGAGGAATTCCCCGACTTCACCGAGTTCTACATCGGCCCGGCGGCGGCCGGCGAGGCGGTGGAGATCCACGCCCTGCTGGACGGGCCGAGCATCACCGGCGCCTTCCGCTTCCTCGCCCGCCGCGACGAGGCGGTGATCATGGACGTGCAGGCCCGCCTGTTCCTGCGCGAGGCGGTGGAGCGCCTGGGCATCGCCCCGCTCACCTCCATGTACTGGTACGGCGAGGGCGACCGCCCGCTGCAGGTGGACTGGCGGCCGGAGGTCCACGACAGCGACGGCCTGGTGCTGTGGACCGGCGGCGGCGAATACCTGTGGCGGCCGCTGAAGAACCCGGCCCATACCACCGTCTCCAGCTTCCTTGATGCCAGCCCGCGCGGCTTCGGCCTCGCCCAGCGCGACCGCAACCCGGAAAACTACCTCGACGGCGTGCGCTATGAACTGCGCCCGACCCTGTGGGTGGAGCCCCTGGGCGACTGGGGGCGCGGCGCCGTGCAGCTGCTGGAAATCCCCACCGACGACGAAATCCACGACAACATCGGCGCCTTCTGGGTGCCCGAGGCGGCGGCCGCGCCGGGGCAGGAACTGGCCTTCGACTACCGCCTGCACTGGGTGGCGGACGAGCCGTTCTTCCCGGCCGGCCTGGCGCGCTCCGTCGCCACCCGCGTCGGCCGTGGCGGCGAGCCGGGCAAGCCGCGCCCGGCCGGGGTGACCAAGGTGATCGTCGAGTTCGCGGGCGGGCCGCTGCCCGAGTTGCCGGCGGGCGTCATCCCCGAAGCGGTCATCACCGCCTCGCGCGGGGAGGTCGGGCATATCTTTGTCGAGGCGGTGCCGGGCCTGTTCGGCCGCTGGCGAGCCCACTTCGACCTCACCGTGGCGGGCACCGAACCGGTGGAACTGCGCCTTTATCTGACCCTCGACGACCGGCCGATCACCGAAACCTGGCTCTACCAGCACACCCCGCGAGCGGCCAGCTGACCGGCGCCGGCAGGACACGAAAACGGGCGGAGCCTTCACGGCCCCGCCCGTCTCTTTTGCCGGCTGGCATCAAGTCCCCAGGACCAGCGCCTTCCAACCTCACTGCAACGAGACCCTCTCGTTGCAGTCAGGCAAGCGCGACCGCGCGCCGCCGCTCATGCGGCGTGAGCCAAGGCCGCGAGGAGCGGCCGC
>NZ_BAAAEP010000025.1:0-62500 GCF_039523075.1 Caenispirillum bisanense | reverse complement strand
GCTCGGCTTGCCGGACGAAGCCGCCGGCTTGGCGGGCGCCTTGGGCACCAGCACCGTGTTGCCGCCGTCGGCGCGGGCGATCAGGCGACCGGCCGCCTTCTCCAGCGCCGCGCGCTCGCGGGCATACTCTTCCTTGCTGATCACCCCCATGTCGCGCAGCCGCTGCAGGGCATTGGCGCGCTCGGCGGCATCGGCCAGGCTGGTGGGAGGCGTCGGCGCCATCATGCGGACCCGCGGATCGGCGGGCAGCAGGGCGTCGAGGATGGTTTCACGCTCCGCCGCGTGGTCTTCCGGCCGCATGGCGCCGCTGGCCAGGGTGTGGCGCAGGGCCTCCAGCCGCGCGCCGACCTGCTCGGCGGTGGGCACCGGGCGGCCGAGGCCGGCAGCGCCCGGGCGCTGGCTGCTGAACGGCAGCAGGACGCCGATGTTGGCGGCGCGGCGGATGGAGTACTCGCCATCGGTGATGCGGCCGTCGTCGCGCAGCCGCCGCAGCACGAGGAAGCGCTGGGCGGCGTTCATCAGCTCGATTCCCGACAGCGGCGGCTCGGTCGGCGCCCCCACCGCCGGCATCACCCCATCGGACAGCGGCGCAATGCCGGCAGCCAGGTCGCCGGAGGCGGTGAGCGTGGTCGGCAGGCCGCTGGCGATGCCCATGGCCTGCAGCTGGTCGCGGGCCAGCACCGCCACCGTGGTCGGCGAGGTGCCGGTCCACGGACCGCCGGCCACCGCCGCATCCTGGGCTCGCGGCGAGGCGATCAGCCGGCTGAACACCTCCGCCGCCTCCTCGGGACGGCCGCCGTAGCGCAAGGCGACACCGCGGACATAGTGGGCGTGGGGATCTTCCGGGTCGCCGGCGAGCGCCAGATTGGCCTGATCGAGCGCCTGCGGAAACTCGCCCCGGGCCAGCGCCGCATAGGCCAGGTCGGCGCGGGAGGCGGCAGGATCGGGCGGCGGGCCGCCGGCGGTCAGATGGGTGCAGCCCGCAAGGGCGCCCGCGAGCAGGAGAGGCAGCAACACCGTCTTTACAGCACTCACGGGCGATCCCCCCGGGACATCGAGTCGCCGCCGCGGCGGCCATGTTCGTTCACATCCGGCAGGGTCGCGCCGCGCCGGGCGGACTACGCCGAAGGTGGCTAACCGTAGCGGGCGCGCCCTGCCTATGCAAGAAGTCGGAGTTGCGCAAAATGTCATCCTTTCCACGGAGGATTGACGCTACCCTCTGGAGCGCTCGAACCTCGCCGGGCGCAGGGCTATGGCCGACGCCGCACGGCCACCACCTGCGCAGGCAACCGCACCTGCCGAGAAGGAGACGGGAATGTCGCAGCCCGACGACAACACGGAGATCGAGCTGAAACTCGAAGTGGCGCCCGACGACATGGAGCGTCTGCGCCGCCACAGCCTGGTGCGGCGGACCCGCAAGGGCCGGCCCCACACCCAGCCGCTCAAGTCGGTCTATTTCGACACCCCCGATTTCCTGCTGTTCGACGGCGGCGCGTCGCTGCGGGTGCGCCACGCCGGCCGGCGCCGCATCCAGAACGTCAAGGCGCGCGGCGACGGCAGCGCCGGCCTGTTCTCCCGCAAGGAATGGGAGCACGACATCAGCGGCGACACCCCCGATCCGCAGGCCATCCTGGCCACCGGCCTGCAGGACCTGTTCGGCCGGCCGGGCGTGCTGGACGAGCTGCGGCCGCTGTTCGTCACCGAGTTCAAGCGCACCACCTACACCCTCGGCAACGGCACCTGGGAGGTGGCGCTGACCTTCGACCGCGGCGCCGTCACAGCCGACGGCGGCAGCCAGCCCATCAGCGAGATCGAGCTGGAACTGGTGCGCGGCGACCCGGCCCACCTGTTCGAGATCGCCCGCGCCCTGCACGAGGCGGCGCCGCTGCGGCTCAGCACCCGGTCGAAGTCGGAGCGCGGCTATGCCCTGCTCGGCGGCGGCCTGGAGCAGGACCCGGTGAAGGCGCCCGACATTCCCGTCACCGCCGACATGCCGCTGCGGGAGGCCATCCAGACCATCTGCCGCAGCTGCCAGCGCCACCTGCTGCACAACGAACCGGCCCTGCGCGACCGCAAGGAGCCGGAGGCGGTGCACCAGATGCGGGTCGCCCTGCGACGGCTGCGCAGCGCCCTGTCGGTGTTCCGGCAGGAGGTGGCGGGCGCCGCTACCGACTCCCTCACCGCCGGGCTCAAGTGGCTGACGGCGGAATTGGGGCCGGCGCGTGACACCGACGTGTTCATCGCCGAGATCCTCGGCCCGGTGCGCGAGGCCCATCCCGGCGAGGACGGCCTGCCCATGCTGCTGCAGCGGTTCGAGAAGCGGCGCGGCCAGCATTACCGCCGCGCCATCGCCGCCGTCGACAGCCACCGCTTCACCGACCTGATGCTGGAGCTGGGCGGCTGGATCGAGGGCGGGCCGTGGCTGCACCCGGCCTCGCCGGAGCTGGCGGCGCGCCTCGACCGGCCGGTGGGCGGCCGGGCGGCGGAGCTGCTGGATGTCGCTCATGCCAAGGTGCTGAAGAAGGGCAAGCGGTTCGGCAGCCTGGATGCTGCCTCGCGCCACCGCCTGCGGGTCCGCATCAAGAAGCTGCGCTACGCCGCCGAGTTCTTCGGCGATCTGTGGTCGGACAAGAAGACCCGCGCCTATGTAAAGACGCTGAAGGAACTGCAGGAACACCTGGGGGCGCTCAACGACATCGCCGTCGCTCACGACCAGCTGCACAGCGCCGTGGACAAGGACGCCGACCGCCGCGAGGTGTGGGCGGCGGGTCTGGTGGCCGGCTGGCACGGCGGCCGCGAGACGGCGCTGCTGGAGGCGGCGCGGGCGGAATGGAAGTCGTTCACCGACGCCAAGCCGTTCTGGCCGCCGCCGGCCAAGGCAGCCGCCAAGGCCGAGAAGGCGGCGGAACAGGCGGCGCGGGCCTCCAAGCGGGCGGAGCGGGCAGACCGCGAGGCGGCAGCCGCAGCCGCAGCGGAAGGCGGCGCCGACAACGACGACTGAGGCTCAGCCGCCGGCCGAACCGCCGCCGTTACCGTTGCCGTTACCGTCGCTGCCGGTAGGATCGTCGGGCGGGGCGTCGGCCCGTCGCTTGCCCTCCAGCTCCCGGCTGGAGCGGCTGTTTTCCAGTTCGGTCAGGCGCTTTTCCGCCTTGGTGCGGCCGTAGCGGATGCGGTTGTCCGCCGCCTGCCGTTCCTTCTCCTCCCGCGCCTTGCGCTTCCGCACGTCGCGCAGGTTGATGATCTCGGCCATCGGCGCATCTCCTTGATGAAGCAGTCGGCGACACAGCGATGTATGGGCGCCGCCGCCGGCGGACACAAGTCCCGGCGCGCAAGCCTGCCATGAAGATGACACCATCGCCCGGCAGGGGGAAAACGTTATACGTCTTGATCAAGATCCACCCCTTTCAGGAGCCCCCTCCGTGACCCCTCGCCTGCCTGCCCTCGCCGTGGTTGCCGCCGTTGCGGCGATCACCGGCGACGGTCTTGTTGCGCCGTCGGCCGCCGCCGCCGAGCCTGCCGTCGCCCAGGCCGCACCGGCCGGCCCGCCGCTGCCGACTGCCGACGAGGAACCGGCCGTCGAGGAGGTGGCCCCGGCCGCCGTCGATCTGACGCCGCGCCCCGTTAAGGACGACAAGGCCATCATCACCCTGCAGGTGGAGAACGACATCTTCACCGGCCGCGACCAGCACTACACCAACGGCGTCCGCCTGGCCTACCTGTCGCCCGAGAACGACGTGCCGGACTGGCTGGAGAACGCCGCCCGCCAGCTGCCGCTGTTCGCCGACGAGGGCAACCTGCGGGTGAGCTACGCCCTCGGCCAGAACATGTACACGCCGCGCGACATCGAGATCGCGGCGCCGCAGCCGGGCGATCACCCGTGGGCCGGCTTCACCTATGCCAGCATCGGCCTGATCAACGACGCCGGGCGGCGGCTGGACAACCTGGAACTGACGCTCGGCATCGTCGGCCCGTCGTCGCTGGCCGACCAGACGCAGGAGTTCGTTCACAAGGTCATCAGCACCCGCACGCCGCGCGGCTGGGACAACCAGCTGCATGACGAACCCATCGTCAACATCGCCTACGAACGGTCGTGGCGGGCCATGTGGCGCAGCGAGTACCTGGGGATCGAGGCCGACGTCACCCCCCACGCCGGCGGCGCCTTCGGCAACGCCTTCATCCACGCCAACAGCGGCGTCATGCTGCGCCTGGGCGACGACCTGCCGGCGGACTTCGGCCCGCCGCGCATCCGGCCGAGCCTGCCCGGGTCCGACTTCTTCGTGCCGAGCGAGCAGTTCGGCTGGTACGTCTTCGCCGGCGTCGACGGCCGGGTGGTGCTGCGCAACATCTTCCTGGACGGCAACACCTTCCGCGACAGCGCGAGCGTCGACAAGAAGTGGGTGGTGGGCGAGCTGCAGGCCGGCATCGCCATCACCATCAACGATGTCCGCATCGCCTACACCCACGTCTACCGCACCGAGGAATTCGACGGCCAGGACGAGGGCGACACCTTCGGCGCCCTCAGCGTCTCGTTCCGCTTCTGAGCGCCGGGCCGGCCGCAGCACCCGCGGCGCGGGCGTGACCGTCAGGTTGCGCAGCCGCGGGTAAATTTCTCCCTGGCAATGAAGGCGCCGGATGGCTATAGTCAGGGGCAACGGTTCGGGGGCGCGGCTGCCTCAGGGGGAGGACCGGCGGATCGTCGGGGGCGACGGACTGCCGCTTTTTCGCCCTTGCGAAGCACCGGGCGATCTTGCAGTTTTTCCAGCGGGATCGTCGGGTTTTTCCAGCAGCCTCGCGGCGCTTCGGCACCCTCGGCCCCGTGCAGCGTCGCCCCGTGCGACGGTGCGCTGAAGGTTTCGTGCTGCGGTCGGCATCCCCAAGGGCACCCCCCTTTTCCCCAATGCCCTTCGCCGATCGTCGGGCCGCCGGGCACCCCAACCCGGCGGCCCTCTTCCTTTCGGCGGCCCCACAGCGCCGCTGCTGCACCGCACGAACATCTCGACGGCCGCCGCCCGATCCCGTACAACCGGAAGCATCCGACCAGCCGCAGGGAGATTGGGTGCATGGCCGTGGCGCTGCGCAACGCCGTCCTCGCCCTTCTGGCGGTGCTGGGGCTTGCCGCCTGCGGCACGCCGAAGCCGCCGTCACCGCCGCCGCCGGCCCAGGTGGGCGGGCTGCCGACCGACGGCCCCATGTGCATCGTCGGGCTGGTGAATTCCAACGTCGCCTTCGACCGCCTGAAGGACACCGCCAACGGCGACGGCTGCGGCATTTCCACCGCCATCTCGCTCTACGAGACCCAGACCATCCCGCTCAGCCGGCCGGTGCAGGTCAGCTGCGGGCTAGCGCTGGCGCTGCTGCGCTATGATACCGAGGTGCTGCAGCCGCTAGCGCAGCGGGTGATGGGCAGCGCGCTGGTGAAGGTGCACCACGCCGGCGGCTATGTCTGCCGCGGCCGCACCTCCAACCGCTCACGCCTGTCGGAGCACGCCTTCGGCCGCGCCATCGACATCACCGCCTTCGAGTTCGCCGACGGCCGCATCGCGCGGGTGAAGGACCACTGGCGCGACCGCGGCGCGCTGGGGGACTTCCTGCGGCAGGCGTCGCAGGGGGCCTGCGGCGTGTTCCAGGTGGTGCTCAGCCCCAACGCCGACGCCGACCACCACGACCACCTGCACATCGACGTCGGCCCCTGGAAGCTGTGCAAGGCGTAGGGGCGGCACCCGCCTGCCCCACCGCCCGCCTCGGCCTCGGCCCCGGCCCCCGCCCCGGCCCCCGCCCCGCCGCCTAGCTATCCTCCCGCCGCACCCACAGCACCAGGCTGTGCGGCTGCAGGGTGAAGGTATCGCCGGGGCCGGCCTTGTCCAGCACGTCGCCCTCCTCCGCCACCGACGGCATGGCAGAGGTATCCACCAGCTTGCACCACACCTGCCCGGCCCCGGCCTCGTCGTCGGGCAGGATGTGCTCGATGTCCTCGCCGCTGGCGTTCAGGGCAACCAGGAAGGTGTCGTCGGGCTCCGGCTCGCCGCGGTTGGTCAGGTGGAAGTTGCCCGCCTCGCCGGACAGCACGAAGCGCAGCGACTTGGCGTTGGGGTCCGCCCAGTCGTCCTCCATCATCTCGGTGCCGTCGGGGCGCTGCCAGGTGACGTCCTTGATTTCGGTGCCCGGGATGATGCGGCCGTGGAAGAAGCGCGAGCGGTGGAAGACGATGTGTTCCCGCCGCAGCTTGATCAGCGCCTTGGTGAAGGTCATCAGGCGCTTGCCGGCCTCGTCGATGCCCTCCCAGTCGAACCAGCTGATCTCGCTGTCCTGGCAGTAGGCGTTGTTGTTGCCGCCCTGGGTGCGGCCGAACTCGTCGCCGCCGAGGATCATCGGCACCCCCTGGCTGAGCAGCAGGGTGGCCAGCATGTTGCGGCTCTGGCGGCGGCGCAGTTCGACGATGTCGGGGTCGTCGGTCTCCCCTTCGACGCCGCAGTTCCAGCTGCGGTTGTCGTCGGAGCCGTCGCGGTTGTCTTCCTTGTTGGCCTCGTTGTGCTTGCCGTTGTAGCTGACCAGGTCGCGCAGGGTGAAGCCGTCGTGGGCGGTGACGAAGTTCACCGACGCCCACGGCCGCCGGCCGCGATGGCCGTAGATGTCGGACGACCCGGACAGGCGCGAGGCCAGCTCGCCCAGCTTGCCGGGGTCGCCCTTCCAGAACTCGCGCACGGTGTCGCGGTAGCGGTCGTTCCACTCCGCCCAGCCGGGCGGGAAGGCGCCGACCTGATACCCGCCGAGGCCGGTGTCCCACGGCTCGGCGATCAGCTTCACGGTCGACAGCACCGGGTCCTGCGCCACCGCATCCAGGAAGCCGGCGTGCTGGTCGTAAGGCCCCTCCACGCGGGCCAGGGTGGTCGCCAGGTCGAAGCGGAAGCCGTCGACGCGCATCTCCTGCACCCAGTAGCGCAAGGAGTCGGTGACCATGCGCAGCACATAGGGATGGCGCAGTTCCAGGGCGTTGCCGGTGCCGGTGAAGTCGTTGTAATAGCGGCCGTTGTCGCCCATCAGGTAGTAGTAGCTGCGGTTGTCGATGCCGCGGAAGCAGAGCGTCGGGCCGAGGTGGTTGCCCTCCGCCGTGTGGTTGTAGACCACATCCAGGATCACCTCGATGCCGGCGTCGTGCATCACCTGCACGAAGGTCTTGAAGGCACGCGGATCATCGCCCGGCAGATACTCCGGGTGCGGCGCGAAGAAGCCGATGGAGTTGTAGCCCCAGTAATTGCGCAGGCCGCGGTCGATGAGGTGGCGGTCCTGGATGAAGGCGTGGACGGGCAGCAGTTCCACCGCCGTGACGCCCAGGTCGCGCAGGTAATCGGCCACCACCGGCGTCGCCAGCCCGTCGAAGGTGCCGCGCACCTCCTCCGGCACCTGCGGGTGGCGCATGGTGAAGCCCTTGACGTGAGTTTCGTAGATGATCGTTTCGTGCCACGGGGTCGGCGTGATGGCCTCGCCCCAGGTGAAGGCGGGGTCGATGACGCGGCACTTGGGCATGAAGGGGGCGCTGTCGCGGGTGTCGAAGGACAGGTCTTCCTTCGGATCGCCGAGGACGTAGCCGAACAGCGCGTCATCCCACTTGAGGTCACCGTGCAGGGCCTTGGCATAGGGGTCGAGCAGCAGCTTGTGATGGTTGAAGCGGTGCCCGTTCTCGGGGTCGTAGGGGCCGTAAACGCGGTACCCGTACAACTGCCCCGGCCGCACGTCGGGAAGATAGCCGTGCCAGATCTCGTGGGTGTATTCGGGCAGGGCGATGCGGGCCGTCTCCTTGCGGCCGTCGCGGTCGAACAGGCACAGCTCCACCTTCTCCGCGTGGGCGGAGAACAGGGCGAAGTTGGTCCCCGAGCCGTCGAAAGTGGCCCCGAGGGGGTGCGGCGAACCCGGCCAGACGCGCGGCGAGGACAAGGACATGGATGGACGCTCCGATGGTGCGATGGGTGCAGGCCCGGCATCAACGTGCATCCCGGTGTCGCCGTTTCCACCGACGCTTGAACGTGCCGCCTCTACGTCCGATGATGCAGCCGCCCCGCCCGTCCCCCGCCCCTCCCCCGTCAGGAGCCTGCCATGCACCG
Source organism: Caenispirillum bisanense (assembly GCF_039523075.1). Classification (NCBI taxonomy): domain Bacteria; kingdom Pseudomonadati; phylum Pseudomonadota; class Alphaproteobacteria; order Rhodospirillales; family Novispirillaceae; genus Caenispirillum; species Caenispirillum bisanense. Next base: position 54,401 of record NZ_BAAAEP010000025.1, on the reverse strand, counting down.
GATCGATCAGGGCCCCGCCGACGCCCCCCTGACCCTCGTGCTCGCCCATGGCGCCGGGGCGCCCATGGACAGCCCGTTCATGACCACGGTGGCCGAGGGCATCGCCGGCCGCGGCTGGCGGGTGGTGCGGTTCGAGTTCCCCTACATGGCCGCCCGCCGCGACGGCGGCAGCCGCCGCCCGCCCGACCGCCAGCCGGTGCTGCTGGAGACCTGGCGGCAGGTGATCGCCGACCTGGGCGGGCCGCAGGGGCTGGTGATCGGCGGCAAGTCCATGGGCGGCCGCATGGCCAGCCTGATCGCCGACGACGCCGGCGTGCGCGGACTGGTGTGCTTCGGCTACCCCTTCCACCCCGCCGGCAAGCCGGAGCGGCTGCGCACCGAGCATCTGGCCGACCTGCGCACGCCGACCCTGATCTGCCAGGGCACCCGCGACGCCCTCGGCGACCGGGCGCTGGTGACGGGGCTTTCGCTGTCGCCGGCCATTACCCTGGCATGGGCGGAGGACGGCGACCATTCGCTGAAGCCCCGCCGCGCCTCCGGCCGCAGCGAGGCGCAGGCCCTGGCGGAAGCGGTCGATGCCGTCGACGGTTTCCTTCACCGCCTTCGATATCAGTCGCAGTGAGGCGCATATCTGCTATAGTGGTACCAAGGTCGCAGGAAGTTTACCTGCCAGAGACCCAACGAGGGATGCCATGGCCGTGGATGCCGCCGTCGCGGAACCGACGGTGCCGGGCGCGCGATCCCGCGCTCGTGAAGAGGGAGAGTTCGGGCGCCAGCTGTGGCCGGTGGGGCGCATCATTCGGCGCGCCATCCTGCAGTGCCCGGCCGATACGCCGGTAGCCCAGGCGGCCCGCCTGATGGCCGAGCAGGGCTGTTCCTCCATCATCGTCACCGAAGCGGGTGCCGCCGCCGGCATCTGGACCGAGCGCGATGCCCTGGCGCTGGACTTCTCCGACGCCGACGCCCTCGCCCGCCCCATCGCCGAGGTCATGAGCACGCCCATCCGCACCCTGCGGGAGGACGTGACCATCGAGGAGGCCATGCCGCGCTTCCGCGAGTCCGGCCTGCGTCACTTCCTGGTGGTGGACGCCTACAACAAGCCGGTGGGCGTGCTGTCGCGCACCGACATGGTGCGCAATTCCGGCCTGCACGGCTACCTCACGCTGCGCACCGTCGCCTCGGTCACCGGCCGCCGGCCGCTGGAGATCGCCGCCGACGCCTCCGTCGCCGCCGCCGCCCGCGCCCTGCGCCACACCGAAGCGGAAGCCGCCCTGGTGGTGGAGGCCGACGGCACCGCCTTCGGCATCGTGACCGAACGCGACATCCTGCGCCTGGTGGCCCGCCGCGACATCGGCCGGCCGGTGCGCGCCGTCGCCAGTTCGCCCGTCGTCGCCGTCCCCGCCGGAGCGCCGCTGCTGACGGCGCAGGAACTGATGGAGACGCTGCACATCCGTCACCTGGGGGTGGAGGACGGCGACGGCCGCATCGCCGCCATCCTGTCGTTCACCGACATCCTCCACGGCATCGAAAGCGACTACCTGCAGCACCTGCAGGCGGCCCTCAGCCGCCAGCTGGCCATCCTCCAGGCCGGCGAGCGGCGGCAGGAGACCATCCTCAACCTCACCCAGGAAGGCTATGCCGAGGTCGACCACGACGGCCGCATCACCACCTGCAACGCCGCCTTCGCGGCGCTGCTCGGGATGTCGCAGGAGGAACTGACGGGTCGCGCCCTGCGCAGCCTCGCCCACGGCGACGCGGCGACGCGGCTGGACGAGGGCTTCCGCGCCGCCATTGCCGCCGGCGACACGCCCCACGCCGCCTTCGAGACCGATCTGCTGCGCCAGAACGGCACCAGCGTCCCGGTGCGCGTGGCCGCCACGGTGCTGCACGACGAGGACGAGGCGGTGATCGGCGCCTTCGCCTTCTTCTCCGACCTCACCCAGCTGCGCCAGGGCGAGCAGCGCCAGCGCGAGCTGCTGAACCAGCTGTCGCAGAGCAATGCCGAGCTGGAGGCCTTCGCCTACATCATCAGCCACGACCTGCAGGAACCGCTGCGCATGATCGCCAGCTACCTGCAGCTGGTGGACCGCCGCACCGCCGGCACCCTGGACGGCGAAACGCGCGAGTTCGTCGGCTATGCGGTGGACGGCGCCAAGCGCATGCAGTCGATGATCACCGACCTGCTCGACTACAGCCGCATCGACCGCAAAGGGCGGCCGTTCGAGCCCTGCGACACCGGCCAGGCCGCCGACAGCGCCCTGCGGCGGCTGGAGGTCGCCATGGCCGACAGCGGCGGCCGGGTCACCCGCGGGCCGCTGCCGGTCATCGACGGCGACTTCCAGCAGCTGGTGCGGCTGTTCCAGCACCTGATCGACAACGCCCTGAAATACCGCGCCCCCGATCGCCCGCCGCGCATCCACATCAGCGCCGAGGCCGATCCCGAGCAGCCGGACCGCTGGCGCTTCGCGGTGCAGGACAACGGCATCGGCATCGAGCCGCAGTTCAACGACCGCATCTTCCTCATGTTCCAGCGGCTGCATGCCCGCGGCGCCTATTCCGGCAACGGCATCGGGCTTGCCATCTGCAAGCGCATCGTCGAACGCCACAAGGGCCGCATCTGGGTGGAAAGCCACCCCGGCAGCGGCAGCACCTTCCTGTTCACCCTGCCGGCCGCCGCCGCTGCCGCGCCGGCCGCAGCCCGCACGGAGACGACGGCATGAGCGAGCGCATCCCCTCGCATCTGGACTCGGGCGTCGCCAACCTGCTGGGCGAGGCGCCGCCGGGCGGCGTGGTCAAGCGGTCAGTGAACATCGCCGGCCACCGCACGTCGGTGTCGCTGGAACAGGCGTTCTGGACCTCGCTGCAGGCCATCGCGCGGGCGGAGCGCACCACCATCACCGCCCTCATCACCGCCGTCGACATCCACCGCGACCACGGCGAGGGCAACCTGTCGAGCGCCCTGCGGGTGTTCTGCCTGCGCTGGACCCAGGCCCGCGCCGGCCGCAACAACTGAACCCGGCCGCCGCCTAAGGCCCCACGCTGCCGGAGCCGGTGCCGGTCCCCACGTTCTTTTCCTGCGCCGCGATCAGGTCGTCGGCCCGCACCTCGGTGATGCCGGTGGGGTCGTGGTGGATGATGATGTCGGCGGTGGGATACTCGGCGCGGATCGCCGCCTCCACCTGATCGCCGATGGCGTGGGCCTTGGCGAGGGTCAGGGTGCGGTCCATCTCCACATGCAGCTGGATGAACTGCTGCTGCCCGCTCGACCGGGTGCGCAGGTCGTGGGCGTCGTGGACGAAGGGATGGGCGCGGGCGATGGCGAGGATCTTCTCCCGCTCCGCCTCGGGAAACTCGCGGTCCATGAGCAGGTCGAGGCTGGACAGGAAGATGCTGCGGGCATTCCACAGCAGATAGCCGGCAATGCCGATGGCGAACAGCGGATCGGCGTGCGGGATGCCGACGTAGGACGCCAGCACGATGGAGACGATGACGCTGCCGTTGATCAGCACGTCGCCGGTGTAGTGCAGGCTGTCGGCGTTGATGGCGACGGAGTTGGTCCGCCGCACCACGCTCTTCTGATAGGCGACCAGGCCGAAGGTGGCGACGATGGCGAAAGCCATGACGGCGATGCCGACCCAGCCGCGCGTCACCTCCTGCGGCGTCACCATGCGGTCGGCGGCCTCGATCAGCAGGAAGATGCTCGACCCGGCGATGAACGCCGCCTGCCCCAGCCCGGCCAGCGGCTCCGCCTTGCCGTGGCCGAAGCGGTGCTCGGCATCGGCCGGCTGCAGGGCGTGGCGCACGGCGATGAGGTTGATGACCGAGGCGGCGGTATCGAGGGCGCTGTCGATCAGGCTGGACATCAGCGCCACCGATCCGGTGACGGCATAGGCCACCACCTTCACCACGATCAGCGTCGACGCCACCGCCACCGCCGCATAGGTGGCGCGCCGCATGAGCCGGCCGACGGCCTCGCGCGGGTCGGCGGCGGCATTGGCGGCGGCATCGGCGTCTGACATCACATCCCTCCCCTCGCCCGCCACCCCGGCGCGCCGCTGCCGGTCCTTACGGGAACAGGCGCTCGGTCCGCCAGGGGGTGTCCTCGGCGTCGCGACTATAGACCAGGCGGTCGTGCAGGCGGAACGGGCGATCCTGCCAGAACTCGATGCGCGTCGGCACCAGCCGGAAGCCGGACCAGTGCGGCGGCCGCGGCACCTTGCCGATGGCGTACTTGGCCGCGTACTGCGCCACCCGCTTCTCCAGCTCGAACCGCCCGGCCAGCGGGCGCGACTGCTGCGACGCCCAGGCGCCGATGCGGCTGTCGCGCGGCCGCGACTCGAAATAGGCGTCGGCTTCCTCGTCCGTCACCAGGCTCATGGGGCCTTCGACCCGCACCTGCCGGCGCAGCGACTTCCAGTGGAAGCACAGGGCGGCGTGGGGGTTGGCCAGCAGTTCGGTGCCCTTGCGGCTTTCCAGGTTGGTGTAGAAGACGAACCCGCGGTCATCCAGGCCCTTCAGCAGCACCATGCGCACCGACGGCCGCCCGTCGGGCGTGCTGGTGGCAAGCGCCATGGCGTTGGGGTCGTTCAGCTCGTGCTCGCCGGCCTCGGCCAGCCAGTCCTCGAACTGGCGGAAGGGTTCGGCGGCGTCGTCAAGGGCGGTCATGCAAGCGGTATCCTCTGGTGGCGGAGCCGGCGGCAACGGCGGTGTTCTCCCGCCCGTTGCACCCGGACAGGACAGGATTATGTAAACGGGAAGCGGTGTTGGAAAGGGCCGCTTGCCCCACGATCGACAAGAAGCCTGGACGGATCGTCACGGTTTCGCCATGGTCGGTTTCTATGATTCTACGCATCGCCCCGTCCAACGGATTGAGAGACATGCTGAGCATCACCCGCAAATTCCCCGTTGTCGCCGCTGTCGCCGTGGTCGCCTCCCTGGGCCTGAGCGCGTGCGAGGGCGTCCAGAACAACCCCAAGACCTCGGCCGGCACCCTGCTCGGCGGCATCGGCGGCGCCGTGATCGGCAGCCAGTTCGGCGGCGGCACCGGCCAGATCGCCGCCACCGCGGCCGGCACCCTCATCGGCGCCCTGATCGGCAGCGAGATCGGCAAGTCGCTCGACCGCGCCGACCAGCAGTACGCCATGCAGGCGCAGAGCCGCGCCTACAGCGCCCCGGTTGGCGAAACCATTTCGTGGAACAACCCGCAGAGCGGCAACTACGGCTCGTTCACGCCGGTGCGCGATGGTCGTACCAGCAGCGGCGCCTATTGCCGCGAATACCGCACCACGGTTACCATCGACGGCCGGTACGAAACGGCCTACGGCACCGCCTGCCAGCAGCCCGACGGCACCTGGCGCGTGGTGGACGGCTGATCCGTCAGCCCGTCCGCGCGGCCGCGTTTCGTCCGCACAAGTTCCCTGGGGAGGCGCCCGTCGTGCGGGCGCCTCTCGTCTTGTCCGACCGGACCCGAAGCGACCACGGCTGAGCGAGCATGCGCGATCCCTACACCGTCCTCGGCGTTTCCCGCAGCGCCACCGCCGACGACATCAAGAAGGCCTTCCGCCGCCTGGCCCGCACCATGCACCCCGACCTGCACCCCGACGACACGCAGGCGGCGGAGCGGTTCAAGGAAATCAACGCCGCCTACGGCATCCTCGGCGACGCCGACAAGCGCGCCAAATTCGACCGCGGCGAGATCGACGCCGACGGCAACCCGCGGGCGCCCTTCGGCTTCGGCGGCGGTGGCGGCGGCGCCGGCCGAGGCGGCGGAGCGGCGGGCGGCGGCGGCCGGGCCGGCGGCCCCTTCGGCTTCGACTTCGACAGCACCTTTGCCGACGACGAGCTGTTCAACGACATCTTCGCCCGCGCCAGCAAGGCCAAGGCCGATGCCAAGGCCCGCAGCCAGCCCAAGGGGCCGGACAGCCACTACCGCCTGAAGGTGCCGTTCCGCGAAGCCGCCCTCGGCGGCACCCGGCGCATCCGCCTCACCAACGGCAAGACCGTCGACGTGCGCATCCCGCCGCGCAGCGAGGACGGCACCACCCTGCGCCTGAAGGGCCAAGGCCTGACCGGCATGGCCGGCGGCACGCCGGGCGACGCGCTGGTGGAGATCGTCATCGCCGACTCCGACAGCTACCGCCGCGACGGCGACGACGTGACGGTGGAAGTGCCGGTGACCCTGAAGGAAGCGGTGCTCGGCGGCAAGATCACCGTCCCCACCCTGTCCGGCCGGGTGGCGGTGACGGTGCCGGAGGGCTCCAACGGCGGCACCGTGCTGCGCCTGCGCGGCAAGGGCCTGCCCAAGACCGGCGGCGACGGCCACGGCGATTATCTGGTGCGGCTGCGCATCGTGCTGCCCGACCCGCGCGACGCGGCGCTGAAGGACTTCTGCGACCGCTGGAACCCTGCCGGCGACCAGGACGTGCGCAAGCGCCTGTTCGACGAAGAGTAGGCGCCGCGCCGGCGCCTACCTGTCCTCCCCGTCCTCCTCCCACCGCACCACGTCGCGGTAGGCGTGCCAGGTGGCATGGCCGATCAGCGGCAGCGCCACCACCAGCCCGAAGAAGGCGGTGATCAGGCCGAAGCCGGTGACCACCACGATCACCGCCGCCCACAGCGCCATGGCCTGCGGACTGCGGAACACCGCCTGGGCGCTGACGATGGCACCGGCAAACACGTCGGCGCGGCGGTCCAGCATCATCGGCAGGGCGAAGGCGCCAAGGACGAAGGCGGCGGCGGCAAAGCAGAAGCCCACCGCCGTCCCCACCGCCATGAACACCAGCCCCTCCGCCGTCGCCAGCTGCTGCACCAGGGCGGCGAAGCTCATGCTGGTGTAGGGGAAGCTGACGGCGAAGATCAGCGCCGCGATGCGCACCCAGATCATCATGAACAGCATCAGCACCAGGCCGGCGGTCAGGATGTGGAAGGTGTTGGTCCGCCACGCCAGCAGGGCGTCGATGAACCCCGGCGCCTCGCCGCGCTCCAGCCGCGCGCTGATGCGGTAGAGCCCGACCGCCAGCAGCGGCGCCACCAGCAGGAAGCCGGCGATCATCGGCGTCAGCAGGTAGAGCATGTCGAACCACGCCAGACCAATGCCGATGGCATAGCCCAGCACCACGAACACGGCACCGTAGGCAAAGCTCACCCAGCCGGCGGCGCAGACGTCTTCCCAGCCCTTGGCGAGCCAGTCGAACACCTGCGCGGCCTCCACCCGTCGGATGCGGTCGGCATAGGGAAAGGGCAGCGCCGCCCCCGGCGGGGATGCCGGCGGGGGAGACTCGCGGCGCGGCAGGGACCGCTGTCCGTCGGGCATGATCTGCGTCCTCCGTGCTGTTGCGACGGGTGGTGGAACGGGCTGGGCGCGGCCTTACTCGGCCGGCTTCACCAGGGCGCGGTAGGCGTGCCAGCTGGCATGGCCGATCAGCGGCATGGCGATGATCAGGCCGAGGAAGAAGAAGGCCATGCCGGCCGCCGTCACCACGGCGATGATGCCGGCCCACAGCAGCATGGGGCCGGGGTTGCGCAGCACCGCCGTCATGCTGACCAGGGCGGCGGTGAAGAAGTCGGTGCCCGGCCGGTCCATCATCATCGGCAGGGCGACGGCGCAGAACAGGAAGGCGACCAGCGCGAAGGCCGCCCCCACCGCCACCGACACGATGAGGAACAGCAGCCCCGCCGTGGTCGGCAGCACCGCCAGCATGGCGTCGAAGGAAAAGCTGGTGGCCGGGAACATGAGCGCAAAGATCAGCGTCGCCACCCGCACCCAGATCAGGCCGTAGAGCATGAGCACGAGGCCCGCCGTCAGGATGTGGAAGCCGTTGGCCTGGGCCGCCGTCACCGCCTCGTTGAAGGTGGGCTGGCCGCCGCCTTCCAGGGTTTTCGACATGCGGTAGAAGCCGATGGCCAGCACCGGCGCCACCAGGGTGAAGCCGGCGGCCACCGGCAGCAGCAGGAACGGACTGTCCAGCCGCGCCAGGCCGACGGCGATGACGTAGCCGGCCAGGGCGAAGATGGCGCCGTAGGCGGCGCTCGCCATGCCGCTGCGCACGAAGTCGCGCCAGCCGCGGGACAGCCAGGAGAACACGTCGTCCGATCCGACGGTGCGGACGCGGTCGGCGAAGGGAAGGTGCGCGCCGCCCACGGAGCCGTGGGGGTGGCTATGGGTCTGCTGGACGTCCATGTCGCTCTCCTCCGTCATGCTCGACGGCCGGATGCGACGGTGGTCAGCCCCTCTGGCTGGTCTGGCCCCTGTCGATGGCGCTCATACCTTAGCGGCGCGCAGGGTTAAGGATGATGGTAGGCGCAACCGCCGGTCTCTTCAAGGGGCGGGAAGGATGTCGGACAGCGGCGTCGCCAGGGCCCAGCGCTCGGTATCGTGCAGGGTGCGCAGGGTGTGGGCGAGCTTGGTCCGCCACGGCCGCGACAGGTCCGACGGCAGATCGGCGGGCAGGCCGAGGCCGAGGGCGTGGATGAGGTCGCCGAGGGTGGTGGTGCGCAGGTCGCGGGCGACCACCCAGCGCTGGCGGTCGGTGCGGGCGATAAGGCCGCAGGACTCCAGCGCCTCCATCACCTCGGTGAAGGCGGCCTCAGGGGCGCCGGTGGCGGCCAGGATGTGCAGCCGGCGGGCGCCCTGCGGCCCGGCCCGCTGCTCCGCCAGCAGGAAGCCGATGACGTCCAGCGCCAGCACCAGCCGCGTGGTGGCCGGCGGCTGGCCGGAGATCTGCGCCCGCTGCAGCCGCCATTCGGGCAGCGCCGCCGTCACCACCGCCCCCAGCAGCACCACGCTCCAGCTCGCATAGAGCCAGGTGAGGAACAGCGGCAGCGCCGCCAGCGCGCCGTAGAGGGTGAAGTAGTTGTGCGCCTGGGCGACATAGAGCACGAAGCCGAACCGCAGGGCGGCGAACAGCAAGGCCGCCACGCCGGCCCCGACCAGGGCATCCTTCACCCGCACCCGCCGGTTGGGCACGGCGACATACAGCAGCACGAAGGCGGTGGCGCTGAGCAGGTAGGGCATGGCATAGGCCACCGGCCCGCCCAGCCGGTCGAGCAGCAGCCGCAGCCCCACCTCGTCGTGGGCCTGGATCCAGGTGGAGATGGAAAAGCTCGCCCCGACCAGCAGCGGCCCGACCGTCAGCACGATCCAGTAGACCGCCAGCCGGGCCAGCGGCGGGCGCGAGCGGGTGACGCGGAAGATGTGGTTGAAGGCGTGCTCGATGGTCACCAGCAGCAGGATGGCGATGAACGCCAGCCCCGCCACCCCCATCAGCGTCAGCCCGCCGGAGGCATCGACGAAGCGCGCCACCGTATCCAGCACCTGCTGCCCGAAGCTCGGCACGAAGTTGAGGAAGATGAACTGCTCCAGCCACGCCCGCGCGCCCTCGAAGGCGGGCACGGCGGCCAGCATGGCGGCGCCGATGGCGAACATGGGCACGATGCCGATGAGCGACACATAGCCAAGATCCCCCGCCACCAGGAACACCTGATCGGCCACCGCCCGGCGGAACACATAGGCGGTGAAGCCGCCGGTGCGCCGCACGGCGGCCCGCGCGGCAGCCAGCAGCAAGGTGGTCCTACCGGCCTTCACCGCATCGGCCATCCGACTTTGCCCCCGTGATGTCTTGGTGTAGGATGCCCCACCTTTCATCGGGTATCACCCCACAGGACCCTAAAACGCAAGAGAGAACGCATGACCGCTTCCTCCTCCCTCATGGCGGGCAAGAAGGGCCTCATCATGGGCGTCGCCAACGACAAGTCGATCGCCTGGGCGATCGCCAAGGCGTGCCACGAAGCCGGGGCCGAGCTGGCGTTCACCTACCAGGGTGACGCGCTGCTCAAGCGCGTCAAGCCGCTGGCCGAAAGCGTCGGGTCGGACTTCGTGGTGCCGTGCGACGTCACCGATGCCGCCAGCATGGACGCCACCTTCGCCGAGGTGGAAAAGCGCTGGGGCAAGCTCGACTTCGTGCTGCACGGCATCGCCTGGGCCGACAAGGACCAGCTGAAGGGCCGCTACGTCGACACCACCCTGGAGAACTTCACCCGCAGCCTGCAGATCTCCTGCTTCTCGTTCACCGACGTCTGCCGCCGCGCCGCGCCGCTGATGACCGAGGGCGGATCGCTGGTCACCCTCACCTACTACGGCGCCGAGCGCGTCATGCCCCACTACAACGTCATGGGCGTGGCGAAGGCCGCACTGGAAGCCAGCGTGCGTTATCTGGCCGTCGACCTGGGCGTGGACGGCATCCGCGTCAACGCCATCTCGGCCGGCCCGATCAAGACCCTGGCCGCCTCCGGCATCGGCGACTTCCGCCAGATCCTGCGGTGGAACGAGCTGAACGCCCCGCTGCGCCGCAACGTGACGCTGGAAGACGTGGGCAAGTCCGGCCTCTACTTCCTGTCGGACCTCGCCTCCGGCGTGACCGGCGAAGTGCATCATGTGGACTGCGGCTACCACACCATCGGCATGCTGGAAGTGGACAGCGCCCCGCAGCTGGCGGAGATGCTGAGCCAGTTCAAGGTGCGCGACTGAGCCACCGGCGCGGGGCGCGGAAGGGGTTAGACATTCATGTCCGGTAATGGGTTCGGCACGCTGTTCCGCTTCACCACCTTCGGTGAAAGCCACGGCCCCGCCATCGGCTGCGTCGTCGACGGCGTGCCGCCGCGCATCCCGCTGACCGAGGCCGACATCCAGCCGTGGCTGGACAAGCGCCGCCCCGGCACCTCGCGCCACACCACCCAGCGGCGGGAGCCGGACGAGGTGCAGATCCTGTCCGGGGTGTTCGAGGGCCAGACCACCGGCACCTCCATCGGGCTGCTGATCCACAACACCGACCAGCGCTCCAAGGACTACGGCGAGATCGCCCGCCAGTTCCGCCCCGGCCATGCCGACGTCACCTACTGGCAGAAGTACGGCATCCGCGACTATCGCGGCGGCGGCCGGTCGTCGGCGCGCGAGACCGCTATGCGGGTGGCCGCCGGCGCCATCGCCCGCAAGGTGCTCGATGCCCTGGTGCCGGGCGGCGTGGTGGTGCGCGGCGCCATGGTGCAGATGGGCCCCCACGCCATCGACCGCGGCCGCTGGGACTGGACGCAGGTGGACGCCAACCCGTTCTTCTGCCCCGACGCCGAGGCGGCGGCGCAGTGGGAGGCGCACCTGGACGCCATCCGCAAGGCCGGCTCCTCCACCGGCGCGGTGGTGGAGGTTGAGGCGCTGAACGTGCCGCCGGGCCTGGGGGCGCCGGTCTACGACAAACTCGACGCCGACCTCGCCAAGGCCTTCATGAGCATCAATGCGGTGAAGGGGGTGGAAATCGGCGACGGCTTCGCCACCGCCGCCTACACCGGCGAGGACAATGCCGACGAGATGCGCATGGGGGCGGACGGGCGCATCGACTACCTGTCCAACCACGCCGGCGGCATCCTCGGCGGCCTGTCCACCGGGCAGCCGGTGGTGGCGCGCATGGCGATCAAGCCGACGTCGTCCATCCTCACCCCGCGCCGCAGCGTCGACATCGACGGCAATGAGGTGGAGGTCCGCACCAAGGGCCGCCACGACCCCTGCGTCGGCATCCGCGCCGTGCCGGTGGCGGAGGCGATGATGGCCTGCGTGCTGGCCGACCACCTGCTGCGCCACCGCGCGCAGTGCGGCGGCTTCTGACCGGCGGATCGGTCAAGGGAACCGGCGGCGCGGTCAAGACGCCGCCGCCGGTTTCGGTCACAGTAGCCGCCGGTTCCGTCTGAAGCAGAGCAGTTTCCATGTCCACCGCCGCCGCCGTCATGGCCCGTTCCGCCCGCACCGGCATCCTGCTGGTCGCCCTCGCCTCCGTGCTGTGGGGCACCAGCAGCATCGCCGCCAAGACCCTGATGCTGCACGCCGATGCCACGCCGCTCGGCGTCGGCTTCTGGCGGCTGGCGCTGTCGGTGCCGCCGCTGCTGGTGCTCGGCTGGCTGACCCTCGGCCGCGGCCTGTTCCGGCTGTCGCGCAAGGCGGTGCCGCTGGTGGCGGTGACCGGCCTCGCCATGGCCTTCTATCAGGTGTTCTTCTACGCCGCCGTCGCCCGCGCCGGCGTCACCGTCACCAGCCTGGTCGCCCTGTGCGGCGCGCCGGTGGTGGTGGCGGTGCTGTCGTCGGTGCTGCTGCGCGAACCGCCCGGCGCCCGCACCCTGCTGGCGCTGGCGCTGGCCGTCGGCGGCACGGTGATGCTGGTCGGCGTGCCCGACGGCGACGCCGGCACCCAGGTGCTGCTCGGCGCCCTGCTGGCGAGCGGCGCCGCCGCCTCCTACGCCACGGTGGTGATCGCCGGCCGCTCCATGGCCGGCACGGTTCACCCCTACCAGACCATCATCATCGGCTTCGGCGGCGGCGCGCTGTGCCTGCTGCCCTTCGCCGCCCCCGCCGGCATCGGCGTCAGCGACGTCGCCCTCGGCGTGCCGCTGCTCATCTACCTGGGCGTGGTGACCACCGGCCTGTCCTACGTGCTGTTCTTCACCGGCATGAAGACCACCCCGGCCACCGCCGCCAGCATCGTCACCCTGCTGGAGGCCCTGACCGCCACCCTGCTCGCCTGGCTGCTGTTCGGCGAGCGCCTGGGGCCGCTCGGCATGGTCGGCGGCGTGCTGCTGGTGGCGGCCATGCTGATCCTCACCCTGCGCCGCCGCACCGATTGACGCCGGAGCCGGCGGGGGCCATCTTGGTCACAGCCACGCCGCCGCCGGACGCCCGCCATGCCGTATGATCACAATGCCCCGAAGGCCCCCGTGAAGGTCGCCGTCAATGCCGACCTGCTGCGGCAGGCGCGGGAGCTTGAGCTTGATCTGGCGGTGGAACTGGAGCGCGGCCTGCAGGAAAGCATCCGCAAGCGGCAGGCGCTCAAGGCGGAGCAGGAGCGGCTGGCCCCGCATCTGCAGGCGCTCAACGACCTGGACCGGACCCGCGGCACCGCCATCGACGAGTTTCTGGACTACTGACGTGCGGCAGTTCGACGTCGTCCGCAACACCGGGCGCAGCCGGACGGAGGCGCCCTATTGGCTCATCGTGCAGTCGACGGCCTATGCCGCCTATGACCGCCGCGTGGTCATCCCGCTGGTCCCGGCGGAGCGCCTGCCCCTGCCTCAGCGCGCGATCAATCCGTCGTTCGAGATCGAAGGGCGGCGGGTGTTCCTGCACACCCTCAACATTGCCAGCCTGCCGCGGCAGGCGCTGGGAGAGGTGGTGGCGTCGCTCGCCGACCAGGGCGAGACGATCATCACCGCCATCGACTGGCTCCTCTCCCGCGCCTTCGACTGACGCCGCGGGAGCGGTCAGCCGAGGATCAGGCTGTCGTCGTCCACTTCCTCGCCGCGCACCTTCTCGAACATGTGCAGCAGGTCTTCCACCTTCATGCCGCGGCGGGCGTCGCCCTCCACGTCCAGCACCACGTCGCCGGCGTGCAGCATGACGGTGCGGTGGCCGTGGTCGAGGGCCTGGCGCATGGAGTGGGTGACCATCAGCGTGGTCAGCTGCTTCTCGCCGACGATACGGTCGGTCAGCTCCATGACGAAGGCCGCCGTCTTGGGGTCGAGCGCCGCCGTGTGCTCGTCCAGCAGCAGGATCTTCATGGGGTTCAGCGTCGCCATCACCAGGCTCACCGCCTGCCGCTGGCCGCCCGACAGCAGGCCCATCTTGTCGCTCAGGCGGTTTTCCAGCCCGAGGCCGAGCACCGAGATGCGCTCGCGGAATTCCTCCCGCAGCTCGTTGCGCACCGCCGCGCGCAGGCCGCGGCGATGGCCGCGGGCGGCGGCAAGGGCGAGGTTTTCCTCGATGCTCAGGCCCTCGCAGGTGCCGGCCATGGGGTCCTGGAAGACGCGGGCGCAGAGGCCGGCGCGGCGGGCGGTCGGCCACCGGGTGACATCCTGCCCGTCGATGAGCACGGTCCCCTCGTCGGGAATCAGCTCGCCGGCCAGGATGTTGAGGAAGGTGGACTTGCCGGCGCCGTTGGAGCCGATCACCGTCACGAACTGCCCCTGCGGGATGCTGAGCCCCAGCCCGCGCAGGGCGTGGTTCTCGATCGGCGTGCCGGGGTTGAAGCGGATGTGCAGGCCGCTCGCGTCGATCATTTGCGCACGCCTCCGCCGGCGGTGAGGGATTTCAGCTTCAGCTTGCGGCGCATGCCCGGCAGGGTCATGGCCGCCACCACCAGCACGGCGGTGATCAGCTTCAGGTCCTGGGCCTGCAGGCCGAGCACGTCGGCATTGAGCGCCAGCGCCACCATCAGGCGATAGAGGATGGAGCCGACGATGCAGGCGATGGTCGCCAGGATGATGGTCCGGGTGGACATCACCGCCTCGCCCAGGATCACGGCGGCCAGGCCGATGACGATGACGCCGACGCCCATGGTGATGTCGGCGCCGCCCTGCAGCTGGGCAAACAGCGCCCCGGCGAAGGCCACCATGCCGTTGGACAGCGCGATGCCGAGCAGGGTCATGCGGCCGGTGTCGATGCCCTGGGCCCGCGCCATGCGCTGGTTGGCGCCCGTCGCCCGCATGGCGAGGCCGGTCTCCGACAGCAGGAAGCGGTCGAGCAGCAGTTTGGCGGCGATCACCACCACCAGCAGCACCAGCGGATTGACCCAGTAGTACGGCAGGCCCAGCGACTCGAAGGGCGTGAACACCGTCTCCTGCCCCAGCAGGGCGATGTTGGGCCGCCCCATGACGCGCAGGTTGATGGAGAACAGCGCGATCATGGTCAGGATGGAGGCCAGCAGGTGCAGGATCTTCAACCGCACGTTCAGCCACGCCGTCACCAGCCCCGCCGCGCAGCCGGCGAAGAAGGCCGCCAGGGTGGCGAGGTAGGGGTTGACGCCCGCCATCAGCAGCACCGCCGCCACGCCGGCGCCGAGCGGCAGGCTGCCGTCCACCGTCAGGTCGGGGAAGTTGAGGATGCGGAACGAGATGTAGACGCCCAGCGCCACCAGACCGAACAGAAGGCCGATCTCGATGGCACCAAGAAAAGCGATGAGCGACACCGGTGCGGTTCCTGAAAAAGCTGCGGGGCCGCCCGCCGGACGGCCCCGCCGTGAACAGAACGTGGGTTACTGCACCACCGTCTCGGCGCGCTCCACCACCGCCTGCGGCAGGGTGACGCCCATGCGGGCGGCGGCAGCCGGGTTGACGGCCAGCTTCATGACCTCGACGCCCTCGACCGGGATGTCGGCGGCCTTGGTGCCCTGCAGGATCTTCGCCACCTGCACGCCGGTCTGGCGGCCGACGTCGTAGTAGTCGAAGCCGGCGGCGGCGACGGCGCCGCGGTTCACGCTGTCGGTGTCGCCGGCGAAGATCGGCATCTTGGCTTCCTCACCCACCTTGATGGCGGCTTCCAGGGCCGAGATCACGGTGTTGTCGGTGGGGATGTAGACGGCATCGGCCTTGCCCACCAGCGACCGGGTCGCCTGCAGTACGTCGCCGGAGGTGGGGGCGGAGGCGACGATCACCTTCAGCCCGAGGTCGGGGGCGGCCTGCTTCGCCAGGTCGACCAGCACCACGGCGTTGGGTTCGCCGGGGTTGTGGACGATGCCGATGGTCTTCACGCCCGGCACGATCTCCTGGATCAGGGCCAGGTGCTTGGCGACCGGGGTCATGTCGGAGACGCCGGTGACGCCGTCCTTGGCCTTGCCCGGCTCGTCGATCAGGCGGGCCAGCACCGGGTCGGTGACGGCGGAGAACACCACCGGAATGCGCCCGCGGGCGGCGGCGACGGCAGCCTGGGCCGACGGCGTGGCGATGGCGACGATGACGTCGGGGGCGTCGCCCACGAACTTCTTGGCGATCTGGCCGGCAATGCCGACATCGCCCTGGGCGGACTGGAACTCCACCGCCAGCGACTCGCCCTGCTTGAAGCCCTGTTCCGCCAGTTGATCCAGCACGCCCTGGCGCACGGCATCAAGGGCCGGATGCTCGACGATGGCGGTGATCTTCACCGACTTGGTGTCGGCGGCCTGGGCGTTCAGCGACAGCATCGACAGGCCGACCACGGCGGCGGCGGCGGCGGCGACGCGCAACGGTTTCAGCAGCACCTTGCTGACCTCCTGCTGGGGAGTGGCGGAAAGCGGCACGATGCGCGGAAAGGCCGCCTCCGTCAAGGCCGCGACGGCGGCGACGGGCAGCGGGACGAGCGGCCTCCGCCACGCCTCCCGCAGCGGTGGTGCCAGCAGGAGAAGCGTCTAATATTTTAAGCCCACTGCGCAAGCGATGGGCGTTTCTGCCTGAGTTTTGTGCACGGGCGCTTGGCAAGCGGGCGGCGCACGAAAAGTACGCAAAAAGGAGTTGTCTAAAAAATTAAACGCTGCCATGCTGCATTTGCATGGCCGGGTCGGGGGCGCCTTGGCGTCCCGGGGGCAGCGTAACCTATCGACAATACGAGAAACACGGGACGGCAACATGGCAGGCACGGAAGCCCCCCTGGTCGCGTTCGAAGGGGTGCAGAAGACCTACGACGGGGAGATCCTGGTCGTTAAGGACCTCAATCTGGAAATCAGCAAGGGCGAGTTCCTCACCATGCTCGGCCCGTCAGGCTCGGGCAAGACGACCTCGCTGATGATGCTGGCTGGCTTCGAGGTGCCGACCCACGGCGACATCAAGCTCGCCGGACGGTCGCTGAAGAACACCCCGCCGCACAAGCGCGACATCGGCATGGTGTTCCAGAACTACGCCCTGTTCCCGCACATGACGGTGGAAGAGAACGTCGCCTTCCCCCTGTCGGTGCGCAAGGTGAACAAGTCCGACCAGCTGGCGCGGGCCCGCAAGGCGCTCGACATGGTGAAGCTGTCCGGCATGGGCTCGCGCCGTCCGGCGCAGCTGTCGGGCGGTCAGCAGCAGCGCGTGGCGCTTGCCCGCGCGCTGGTGTTCAACCCGCAGCTGGTGCTGATGGACGAGCCGCTCGGCGCCCTCGACAAGCAGCTGCGCGAGCACATGCAGATCGAGATCAAGCACATCCACGAAAGCCTGGGCGTGACGGTGGTCTACGTCACCCACGACCAGTCGGAAGCGCTGACCATGTCGGATCGCATCGCCGTCTTCAACGACGGCATCATCCAGCAGCTGGCGCCGCCGTCGGACCTTTACGAAAACCCGCAGAACAGCTTCGTCGCCCACTTCATCGGCGAGAACAACATCCTGAACGGCACCGTCGAGACGGTGGACGGCGGCTTCTGCACGGTGCGGCTTGACTCGGGCGAACAGATCACCGCCCGCGCGGTGAACATCGGCGGCCCCGGCAGCCGTACCAGCCTGTCGTTCCGGCCGGAGAAGGTGGAGATCGAGGGCGTCGGCCCCGACCACCCCAACCGCCTGCCGGCCCGCGTGCAGGAAACCATCTACCTCGGCGACCACATGCGGGTACGCATGAAGGTCGCGGGCAACGACGAATTCACGGTGAAGATGCGTTTCCGCTCCGGCCGCGCCGTGCCGCATCCGGGCGAGGAAATGTTCGTCAGCTTCGCCGCCGAGAACTGCCTGGCGCTCGACCCGGTCGCCTGACGCAGCGACCGGCGCCGCCGCCCGCCCCGCGGGGGCGGCGCGCAGGGAGGATTGCGTCACCTTACAGCAGGGAGAACTTCGACAATGAGCATCGTTAGGAAGGGGATCATTGCCGCCGCGGCCGCCGCCGTCGTCGCCACCGCCGGTGTCGCCGCCCAGGCCCGTGACCTGACCGTCGTGTCGTGGGGCGATGCCTACCAGGCCGCGCAGGGCCGCATCTACTTCAAGCCGTTCAGCGAGCAGGCCGGCGTGCCGGTGATCGACGTGCCGTGGAACGGCGGCATCGGCGTGCTGCGCGCCAAGGTCCAGGGCGGCGCCAGCGACTGGGACGTCGTGCAGGTGGAAAGCGAAGAGCTGGAACTCGGCTGCGAGGAAGGCATCTTCGAGGAACTGGACTGGTCGAAGATCGGCGGCAAGGATGCCTACATCCCCTCCGCCGTGCATGACTGCGGCGTCGGCGCCATCGTCTACAACTTCGTCATCGGCTACGACAAGAACAAGCTGAGCGACGCGCCGGACGGCTGGGCCGACTTCTTCGACACCCAGAAGTATCCGGGCAAGCGCGCCCTGCGCAAGGGCCCGAAGACCACCCTGGAAGCCGCGCTGATGGCCGATGGCGTGCCGCCGGCCGAAGTCTACAAGGTGCTCGGCACCGACGAGGGCATCGAGCGCGCCTTCAAGAAGCTGGACAGCATCCGCGCCGACCTCATCTTCTGGGAGTCGGGCGCCCAGCCGCCGCAGCTGCTCGCTTCCGGCGAAGTCACCATGACGTCGGTCTACAACGGCCGCATCGACGCCGCCAACAAGAACGACAACCGCAACTTCGGCATGGTGTGGAACGGCAGCCTGTTCACGGTCGACAGCTGGGTCATCCTCAAGGACAGCCCGAACCTCGACAAGGCCTACCAGTTCCTGGCCTTCGCCGGCACCCCTGATGCCCAGGCGAAGCTGCCGCTGGAGATCGCCTACGGTGTCACCCACAAGGACGCCATCAAGCAGATCCCCGAAGAGCGCGGCAAGGACCTGCCGACCTACGAGGCGAACATGGCCAACGCCATCCAGATCTCCGACGCCTTCTGGCTGGAGAACATCGATCGCCTGACCGAGCGCTTCAACAAGTGGGCTGCCACCCAGTAAGGCACCCACCCGAAGCCTGAGTGGCCGGCGGAGGCGGTGGGGCCGGGCCCACCGCCTCCCGAAGGCCGGACCTTGCGGAAGAAGAGCGCCCATGTCGTCCGACGTCGCCCTGTCGCCCACCGCCCGCCCCGCCGGAGACGCCAAGGAGCGCAGCGCGCTCAAGGCCAAGCTCCGCCGCGCCGAGCGGATGCGGCAGCTGAAGGCCTTTGGCCTCATCGCCCCCCTGCTTGTGTTTCTGCTGATCACCTTCGTGATCCCCATTGCCGGCATGATGCTGCGCAGCGTCCACGACCCCGAGCTTTCGCAGGTCTGGCCGCGCACCACCGCCGCCATCGGCACGTGGAGCGACCGCAGCCAGCTGCCGTCGGAGGAGATTTACGCCGCCCTCGCCGCCGACCTGCGCGAGAGCCGCGAAAACCGCACCATCGGCACCGCCGCCCGACGCCTGAACTACGACATCAACGGCGCCCGCACCTTCATCATGGGCACCGCCCGCGCCCTGCCGGACACGGCCGAGGCGTGGAAGCCGGTGCTGATGGAGCTGGACCCGGCCTGGACCAACGTCGAGACCTTCGGCGCCATCGACCGCGCCAGCGGCCCGTTCACGTCGTTCTTCCTGCTGGCCGCCGTCGACAAGGAAAAGACCGCCAGTGGCGCCATCGTCAGCGCGCCGGAGCAGGAAGCGGTCTACCTGACCCTGTTCGGACGCACCTTCTTCATCTCCACCATGGTCACGCTCATCTGCCTGGTGATGGGCTTCCCGGTGGCCTACCTGCTGGCCAACCTGCCGCCGAAGAAGGCCAACCTTCTGATGATCCTGGTGCTGCTGCCGTTCTGGACGTCGCTGCTGGTGCGCACCGCCGCCTGGGTGGTGGTGCTGCAGGAACAGGGGCTGGTGAACGATGCGCTGCGCTTCCTGGGCATCCTGGATGAGCCGCTGCGCCTCATCTACAACCGCACCGGCGTCTACATCGCCATGGTCCACATCCTGCTGCCGTTCATGATCCTGCCGCTCTACTCGGTCATGAAGGGGATCAAGCCGGTGTACATGCGGGCCGCCACCTCGCTCGGCGCGCCGCCGGTGACCGCCTTCGTGCGCGTCTACCTGCCGCAGACCCTGCCCGGCATCTCGGCCGGCGCCCTGCTCGTGTTCATCATCGCCATCGGCTACTACATCACGCCGGCCCTGGTGGGCGGTGCGGCCGACCAGATGATCAGCTACTTCATCGCCTTCTACACCACCGGCACGGTGAACTGGGGCATGGCGGCGGCGCTCGGCGCGGTGCTGCTGGTGGCCACCATGATCCTGTACGCCGTCTACACTCGCCTTGTCGGTGCCGACAAGGTGCGCCTGGGCTGACGCGGGAAGGAGGACCAGATCAATGTCTACGCATACCCGCACGCCCACCGAATGGTTCTGGCTCTGGGTTCTGTGGCTGAGCGCCGGCTTCGTGCTGTTCTTCCTGATGGCGCCGATCATCGCCATCATGCCGCTCAGCGTGAACTCCGGCCAGTTCCTGACCTACCCGCTGCAGGGCTACTCCCTGCGCTGGTACGAGGCGTTCCTGGAAAGCCCGCGGTGGATGAGCGCGGTGAAGAACAGCCTGTTCGTCGGCTCCATCTCCACCCTGCTCGCCACCACCCTCGGCACGCTGGCGTCGCTCGGCCTGGTTCGGGCGACCTTCCGTGGCAAGGGGCTGATCATGGCGATCGTGCTGTCGCCGATGATCGTGCCGGTCATCATCACCGCCGTCGGCTTCTACTTCTTCTTCGCGCCGCTCGGCCTGACCAGCAGCTACACCGGCCTGATCCTCGCCCATACCGCCCTGGCGACGCCCTTCGTGGTGATCACCGTGTCGGCCACCCTGCAGGGGTTCGACATGAACCTCGCCAAGGCGGCGGCCAGCCTGGGGGCCCATCCGACGACGGTGTTCTTCCGCGTCATCCTGCCGCTGATCCTGCCGGGTCTGGCGTCGGGCGCCCTGTTCGCCTTCGCCACCAGCTTCGATGAAGTGGTGGTGGCCCTGCTGGTGGCCGGTCCGCAGCAGAACACCCTGCCGCGCGAGATGTTCTCCGGCATCCGCGAGAACATCAGCCCGATCATCACCGCGGTCGCCACCATCCTGACCCTGATGTCCATCGCCCTGCTGGCGAGCCTGGAGGCCCTGCGCCGCCGTGGCGAGCGGCTGCGCGGCATCAAGTCCTGACGATCCGGCTGCCGCCCGCCCGCCGGGCCGGCAGCCGCGTTGTTCCCGCGGGCGGGGTGCTCTAGATTAGGAGAAACCCGCCCGCAGGAGCCGATGCGATGGGACACGACTGGAAGCCGACACCTCAGGAAGAAGCCGAGAAGCGGGCGATGGGGCTGCGTCCCATGGTGGTGTGGGTTCCCGATCGCTCTGCCCCCGGCTACGCGGCAGAGGCTGCCCGCCAGTCCCGCAATGCGGCACAGTCGCCCGAAGAAGACGACATCACCCGCTTCATCGAGGAAACGGGCGACTTCGGGGACGAGGAATGAAACGCGGCATGGTCGTCCTGGTGGCGGCCGCCGGACCCTACAGCCGCAAGCCGCGGCCGGCTGTCGTGGTGCAGGCGGAAGAGTTCGCCAACACCGAATCGGTGGTGATCTGTCCGCTCACCACCCACGCCGTCGACGCGCCGCTGTTCCGCCCGCAGTTCGACCCCGGCGAGAGCAACGGTCTGAAGCAGACGTCCTTTGCCATGGTGGACAAGGTTTATGCCATCCCCCGGCGGAACATCGGCGGCGTCATCGGGCAGTTGCGCCCGGATCAGGTGGCGCTGCTTGACCAGGCCCTCGTCACCTTTCTCGGCCTCTCCCCGGCCTCATAGGTAAGGCGGCGTGCAGGCGGAGACGATGACGCAGGCCTCGTCGAAGGGATTGCGGAAGCGGTGGGGCTGGCGGCTGTCGAACAGGTAGCTGTCGCCCGGCTCCAGGATCTCCTTCTGGTCGGTGACCGTCAGCTCGATGCGGCCGGAGATGACGATGCCGCCCTCCTCGCCAGCGTGCTGCAGCATGGTGCGGCCGGTGTCGGCGCCGGGCTCGTAGGTTTCGTGCAGGATCTGCAGGGTGCGGTTGCGCAGGTCGCCGACCTGCCGGAACAGAACCCGCCCCTTGCCGATCTCGCTGGTCAGCTGGATGAGGTCCATCGGCTTGAAGAAGATCTTCTCCCGCGGCGGCATCTCGTTCGAGAAGAACTCGGCCAGCGACATGGGAATGCCCTGCAGCACCTTGCGCAGGGAGGCGACGGAGGGACTGTTGCGGTTCTGCTCGATGAGCGAAATGGTGCCGTTGGTCACGCCGGCCCGCTGGGCAAGCTGGCGCTGCGACAGACCGTGCTGTTCCCGTATGGCACGCAGGCGGGCGCCCACGTCGAATTCCATGTCCCCTGACCTCCCGTTTTTTATGTCGTCTAATATTTTAAACTGAGGAACGGCCGTTCACCAGCCCGAATATGTGAGTGGAGCCCCGGCATTTTCCCTGAATGGACCGTGACGGAACGGCCCCGGATGCGTTGTCTATTTTTTTAAACGTGGTAGCCTGTTCGGCACGCCCACGAAACGGCGATACGGCCGCCCTGCCGGTGCTGCGGCCGCCGCCCCGAACCAGACCAAGGAGGCAATTCACGATGGTGCAGCTCAGCGACGCCAAGCTCCTGCGCGACAAGGCCTACATCGATGGCGCCTGGGCCGGCGCCGACAGCGGCAAGACCTTCGCCGTCACCAACCCGGCCGACGGCAAGGAGCTGGCGCAGGTGCCCGACATGGGCGCCGCCGAAACCCGCCGCGCCATCGAAGCCGCCGACCGCGCCCTGCCCGGCTGGCGCGCCAAGACCGCCAAGGAACGCGCCACCATCCTGCGCAAGTGGTTCGAGCTGATCATGGCCGCCCAGGAAGACCTGGCGAAGATCATGACCGCCGAACAGGGCAAGCCGCTGGCCGAAGCCCGCGGTGAAGTGGCCTACGGCGCCTCGTTCATCGAGTGGTTCGCCGAGGAAGGCAAGCGCATCTACGGCGACGTCATCCCGAGCCACGGCGCCGACAAGCGCATCCTGGTGCTGAAGCAGCCCATCGGCGTGGTGGCCGCCATCACCCCGTGGAACTTCCCCAACGCCATGATCACCCGCAAGTGCGCCCCCGCCCTGGCGGCCGGCTGCACCGTGGTGATCAAGCCGGGCGAAGACACCCCGCTGTCCGCCCTCGCCCTGGCCGAACTGGCGGAGCGGGCGGGCATCCCCGCCGGCGTCTTCAACATCGTCACCACCGCCAACGCCAAGGAAGTGGGCGGCGAACTGACCGCCAACCCCATCGTCCGCAAGCTGTCCTTCACCGGCTCCACCCAGATCGGCAAGCTGCTCATGCAGCAGTGCGCCGGCACCGTGAAGAAGGTCAGCCTGGAGCTGGGCGGCAACGCGCCGTTCATCGTGTTCGACGATGCCGACCTGGACGCCGCCGTCGCCGGCGCCATGATGTCCAAGTACCGCAACGCCGGCCAGACCTGCGTCTGCGCCAACCGCATCCTGGTGCAGTCGAGCGTCTACGACGCCTTCGCCGCCAAGCTGGCCGAAGCCGTGCGCAAGATGAAGGTCGGCTCCGGCTTCGAGGAAGGCGTCACCACCGGCCCGCTCATCAACGAGAAGGGCATCGCCAAGGTGGAGCGTCTGGTCGAGGACGCCGTCGCCAAGGGCGCCAAGGTGGAAATCGGCGGCAAGCGCCACGAGGCCGGCAGCAATTTCTACGAGCCGACCATCCTGACCAACGTGTCGAAGGACATGGAGCTGTTCTCGGAAGAGATCTTCGGCCCGGTCGCGCCGCTGTTCAAGTTCGACACCGAGGAAGAGGCCATCCGCATGGCCAACGACACCCAGTACGGCCTCGCGGCCTACTTCTACGCCCGCGACATCGGCCGCATCTGGCGCGTGTCGGAGGCGCTGGAATACGGCATCCTCGGCATCAACGAAGGCATCATCTCCACCGAAGTCGCCCCCTTCGGCGGCATCAAGGAGTCCGGCATCGGCCGCGAGGGCTCCAAGTACGGCATGGATGACTTCATCGAGATCAAGTACCTCTGCATGGGTGGCATCAAGTAAGCCGGGCAGACCAGCAGAGTTCTTACCTACCCCATCAAACGAAACCGACAGACTATCAGCCGGAGTCCTTTACAATGACTGCTAACCTGGAGCTGAACGCCCGGCGCGAGACCGCCATTCCCCGCGGCGTCGCCACCATGCTGCCCGTCTTCACCCAGCGCGCCGAGAACGCCGAGATCTGGGACGTCGAAGGCAACCGCTACATCGACTTCGCCGGCGGCATCGCGGTCCTCAACACCGGCCACATGCACCCGAAGGTGAGGGCCGCCGTCGCCGGCCAGCTCGACAAGTTCAGCCACACCTGCTTCCAGGTGACGCCGTACGAGAGCTACGTCCAGCTGGCCGAGAAGCTGAACGCCCTGGTGCCCGGCCCGACGCCGAAGAAGACCCTGTTCCTGACCACCGGCGCCGAGGCGGTGGAGAACGCGGTCAAGATCGCCCGCGCCTACACCAAGCGGTCCGCCATCATCGCCTTCTCGGGCGCCTTCCACGGCCGCACCATGATGGGCATGGCGCTGACCGGCAAGGTCGTCCCCTACAAGGCCGGCTTCGGCCCGATGCCGGCGGAAGTGTTCCACGCGCCGTTCCCCAACGCCTACCACGGCGTGTCGGTGGAAGATTCGCTCAAGTACCTCGACACCCTGCTCAAGTCCGACGTTGATCCGGCCCGCGTCGCCGCCATGATCCTGGAGCCCGTCCAGGGCGAAGGCGGCTTCAACATCGCCCCGGCGGAATGGCTGCAGGCCCTGCGCAAGATCTGCGACGAGCACGGCATCCTGCTCATCATCGACGAGATCCAGACCGGCTTCGCCCGCACCGGCAAGATGTTCGCCATCGAGCACGCCGGCATCGAGCCCGACCTGATGACCATGGCCAAGTCGCTGGCCGGCGGCTTCCCGCTGTCCGCCGTGACCGGCAAGGCCGAGGTGATGGACGGCGCCAATCCGGGCGGTCTCGGCGGCACCTATGCCGGCAGCCCGCTGGCCTGCGCCGCCGGTCTGGCGGTGCTGGAGGTGATCGAGGAAGAAGGCCTCATCGCCCGCGCCAACGCCATCGGCACCCTGATGACCGACCGCCTGAAGGCCATGGCGCAGAAGAACAGCCTGTCCTGCATCGGCGACATCCGCGGCCAGGGCGCCATGATCGCCATGGAACTGGTCACCGACCGCGACACCCGCGCCCCGGCCGCCGACCTGACCAAGGCGCTGGTCCAGGCGGTCGCCAAGAAGGGCCTGATCCTGCTGGCCTGCGGCACCCGCGGCAACGTCATCCGCTTCCTGGTGCCGCTGACCGCCTCCGACGCCCTCATCAGCGAGGGCCTGGACATCATCGAGTCGACCCTGGAGGAACTCGCGGCCGCCGCCTGATCCCCTTGGCAGCGATCCACGAACCCTGCACCCTCCCCCAGGGATGGCGGCCCGGCTTTCCTCCCCGAGGCCGGGCCGCCGATCTTTCAGCCCTGTTCCGCCACGCCAGCCCCTCCGAGGTCCGCCCATGACGTCCAACAGCCTGCGCGACGCCGACATCGCCTACGCGCTGCACCCCTACACCAACGCCGTCGCCCACGAGCAGTCGGGCCCCATGGTCGCCGTGCGCGGCGAAGGCGTGCGCGTCTTCGACGACGCCGGCAAGGACTATATCGAGGGCATGGCCGGCCTGTGGTGCACCTCGCTCGGCTTCAACGAGCCGCGCCTGGTGGAGGCGGCCAAGCGCCAGATGGAGGCGCTGCCGTTCTTCCACATGTTCAACCACAAGGCGCACGAGCCGGGCATCCGCCTGTCGGAAACCCTGGTGCAGATGGCGCCGGTGCCGATGTCGAAGGCCTTCTTCTGCAACAGCGGGTCGGAAGCCAACGACACCGCCGTGAAGATGATCTGGTACTATCACAATGCCATCGGCAAGCCGGAAAAGAAGAAGATCATCGCCCGCCTGCGCGGCTACCACGGCGTCACCGTCGCCGCCGCCAGCCTGACCGGGCTGCCGCTGAACCACCGCAGCTTCGACCTGCCCATCGACCGCATCCTGCACACCTCCTGCCCGCACCATTACCGCTACGGTGAGGCCGGCGAGACCGAGGAAGCCTTCGCCGACCGCATGGCCGCCGACCTGGAAGCGCTGATCGAGCGCGAGGGCGCCGACACCATCGCCGCCTTCTTCGCCGAGCCGGTGATGGGCGCCGGCGGCGTCATCGTGCCGCCGAAGACCTACTTCGAGAAGATCCAGGCGATCCTGAAGAAGCACGACATCCTGTTCGTCGCCGACGAAGTGATCTGCGGCTTCGGCCGTACCGGCAGCATGTTCGGCTCGGAAACCTTCGGCCTGCAGCCGGACATCATGACCATGGCCAAGGCGCTGTCCTCGGCCTACCTGCCCATCTCGGCGGTGCTGATCAACGAGAAGGTCTATCAGGGCATCCGCGGCGAAACCGGCAAGATCGGCTCCTTCGGTCATGGGTATACGTACAGCGCCCATCCGGTGGCCGCCGCCGTCGCCAACGAGACGCTGAAGATCTATGCCGAGCGCGACATCATCGGCCACATCCAGGCGGTGGCGCCGCGCATGCAGGCCCGCCTGAAGGCGCTCGCCGACCACCCGCTGGTGGGCGAGGCGCGCGGCGTCGGCCTGATCGGCGCGGTGGAGCTGGTGACCGACAAGGCCACCAAGGCCAACTTCGACCCGTCGCAGGCAGTCGGTCCGCGGGTGGTCAACCAGGCCCAGGCCAACGGCGTCATCCTGCGCGCCATGGCCGGCGACATCATCGCCTTCTCGCCGCCGCTGATCATCAGCGAGGTGGAAATCGACCAGATGTTCGACCGCTTCGAACAGGCGCTGAACACGGTCACCCACGAGATCGGCGCCCCGGCCTGACGCAGCAGCCCGCCCTCTCGACGGCCGCATCACGAGGCCCCGCCGGAGCACTCCGGCGGGGCCTTGCCGTTCACGGGCGGGACGGCCGTCCCCGCCGCCGCACCGCCGCCACCGCCGCCAGCCCCGCCAGCAGCAGCGCCGCCGAAGCCGGCTCCGGCACCTGCAGCGGCGTCAGCAGCGCCGCCAGGGTCAGGTGCGACAGGCCCGGCACCTGGCCGCCGCCGTTGACCCAGCCGATGGCGAAGCTGCCGCTGGCACCGGTGGAGCCATAGGGGGTGTAGAGGTCGGCGAACAACCAGCTGCCGGCATCGGCGGTGCCGTTGGCGCCATTGGCGGAGCCGGCCTTCAGCAGCACCGCCAGGGTCAGCCGCGCCGGCAGCACGGAGGTCGGATCAGCGGTCCACGAGATGGTCCAGCCGCCGGCAAGGTCGGCGGCAATGCCGGTGATGATCAGACCGCCGAGGTTCACGCTCAGGGCGGTGTCGGCGCCGTCCCATTTGCCGACCGCCACCAGCCCGTCGCCCCATAGCGCCCGCAGGATCTGCTGCTCCGACCCATTGCCGTTGCCGCCGAGGGCGGTCTTCGCCTCCTTGATCGAAAAGGCGCCGTAGCAGTCGGAGGCGGTCTGTACCCCCGCCCCGACGTCGGTGCTGACGTCGTCGGGGGCGATGGTGGCACCCCCGGCGCTGCAGTAGCGGCCGGGGTCGATGAAGGCGGCGGTGGCCGGCGCGGCCGTCACGGCGGCGGCCATCACGGCCAGGGCGGCCGCCGCAAAAGTTGTCATCCTGCCCATGTCACGCGCGTCTCCCATGGTTGAGCAGCGCCGCAAGGGGGCGCCGCCCGCCATCAGCACGGCCCGTGCCACGGCCGAAAATCGCGCTGCGGCAGGCACTTGCGCCATGCTCCCGCAAACATCGAACCAACCCTGTCAGAGCCGCCGACTGCGCCCTTGGGGGCAAGACCGACCTTGGCCCCTGCGCCCCCTGCGCGGAAGGGCGCGGCCTGCCTGCGACGAAGATCGTGAAAAGGGGCCGCTCAGGCCGCCATCCTCGCGCGCCGGACGGCAGCGGCGGCGTTTTCCCGCGAAAGGCGAGATGTCAGAGCCACCGACACCCGCCGCTCCCCCGCCCCTATCGCCACTGGCCGTCCCGCGTCAGGTCGGCGACGATGTCCAGCAGCAGGCCGCGCACCGCCCCGGCCGCGATGGACAGGGGCCGGTCCGAGGGGTGGGCGAGCTGGATGGTGCGGTCGATGGTGGGGGCGATGATGGCTGCCCCGGCCAGCCGGCCCTGGTCCAGTTCCCGCGCCGCCACCCGCCGCGACAGGATGGCATAGCCGGCGCCACCCTCCACCAGCGCCTTGATGTGCTCCAGCGCGTCCAGTTCCAGGATCACGTTGAGCGGTGCGCCGGTCTCGCGGGCGGTGCGCTCCACCTCCCGCCGCAGGCCGTGGGGGGCGCCGGTGAGGATGAGCGGCAGGCCCGCCGCCTCGGCAAAGGGCAGCCCGGCCGCGCCGGCGGCGGTCAGCAGCGGATCGTCCTTCGGCCCGATCACCCACAGTCCTTCCTGCGCCAGCGGCGTCAGGGCCAGGCGCTGGGGGGTGTCGACGTCGAACACGATGGCGAGGTCCAGCTGCCCCGCCCGCAGCCATTCCAGGGTGTGGCCGGACAGACCCTCGGCGATGCGCAGGGTGACCTGCGGCAGCGCCCGCCGCACCGCCAGCGCCAGCGGCACCGTCAGCACCATGCCAAGCGAGGTCGGGATGCCCACCGCCACCGGCCCCGACGGCACCGAGCCGGCGCCGCGGATGTCGTCGCGCAGCGATTCCACTTCCGCCAGGATGCGGCGGGCGTGGGCGGCCAGCCGGGCCCCCTGCTCGGTCGGCACCACGCCGCGGGCGGTGCGCAGCAGCAGCTCCACCCCCAGTTCCTCCTCCAGCGCCTTCACATGCGCCGACAGGGCGGGCTGCGCCACCCGCAGCCGCTCCGCCGCCCGGGTGAAGGCACCATCGTCGCAGATGGCGAGGAAATAGCGCAGCTGGCGCAGGTCCATGGCCGCCCCCCCAGGTGATCGAGGGTCCAAACCTATCCCGTTTCCTTCACCCCCGCAATCGAGCCATAGCTTCTGCCTATGGCTTGCATCACAACTCCGTCTTTGATCCCCCTGCCCCGCCGCGCCATCCTCAGACCTGCAAGAGACATCCGACATTCGGAGAAGCCGGAACCATGAAGCCGTTTACGTGGGAAGACCCGTTCCTCCTCGACCAGCAGCTCACCGACGAAGAGCGCATGGTGCGCGACAGCGCCCGCGCCTATTGCCAGGAAAAGCTGCAGCCGCGCGTCACCAGCGCCTTCGAGGATGAGCGCTTCGACCGCGAGATCATGTCCGAGATGGGCGAACTCGGCCTGCTCGGCCCGACCATCCCGGAAGACTACGGCTGCTCCGGCGTCTCCCACGTTGCCTACGGCCTGATCGCCCGCGAAGTGGAGCGGGTGGACAGCGGCTACCGCTCCGCCATGTCGGTGCAGTCGTCGCTGGTCATGCACCCGATCTATGCCTACGGCACCGAAGAGCAGAAGAAGAAGTACCTGCCGAAGCTGGCCACCGGCGAGATGATCGGCTGCTTCGGCCTGACCGAGCCGGACGCCGGCTCCGACCCCGGCAGCATGAAGACCCGCGCCAAGAAGGTCGACGGCGGTTACCTGCTGTCGGGCTCCAAGATGTGGATCACCAACAGCCCGATCTCCGACATCGCCATCGTGTGGGCGAAGTCCGACGCCCATGAGGGCAAGATCAAGGGCTTCATCGTCGAAGCGTCCTCCAAGGGCTTCTCGGCGCCGAAGATCACCCAGAAGGCCTCCCTGCGCGCCTCCATCACCGGCGAGATCGTGCTGGACGAGTGCTTCGTGCCGGAAGAGAACCTGCTGCCCGGCGCCAGCGGTCTCGGCGGTCCGTTCGGCTGCCTCAACAAGGCCCGCTACGGCATCGCCTGGGGCACCATGGGCGCCGCGGAGGATTGCTGGCACCGTGCCCGCCAGTACACGCTCGACCGCAAGCAGTTCGGCCGCCCGCTGGCCCACACCCAGCTGGTGCAGCTGAAGCTGGCCGACATGCAGACGGAAATCACCCTCGGCCTGCAGGCCTGCCTGCGCGTCGGTCGCCTGATCGACGACGGCAACTGGGCGCCGGAGATGATCTCCCTCATCAAGCGCAACAACTGCGGCAAGGCCCTGCAGATCGCCCGTGTCGCCCGCGACATGCACGGCGGCAACGGCATCAGCCTGGAGTTCCAGGTCATCCGTCACATGATCAACCTGGAAACCGTCAACACCTACGAGGGCACGCACGACGTCCACGCCCTTATCCTGGGCCGCGCCCAGACCGGACTGCAGGCCTTCGGCTGACGCCGAGCGCCTGTTGAAACGCGGCGGGACGACCGATCCCTGCCCGGCTTCCCAAACGGCCGTTCCGCCGCGTTTCCCCTATCCACGCCTTCCCGCTGTCGCCGCCAGGAGACTTCGCCACCATGACCGGCCCGCTTGCCCATGTCCGCGTCCTCGACCTGAGCCGCGTCCTCGCGGGGCCCTGGGCCGGGCAGATGCTGGCGGACCTCGGCGCCGAGGTCATCAAGGTGGAGCGCCCCGGCGCCGGTGACGACACCCGCGGCTGGGGCCCGCCGTTCCTCAAGGACGAGGCCGGCAACGACACCGCCGAAGCCGCCTACTACCTGTCGGCCAACCGCGGCAAGCGCTCCGTCACCATCGACTTCACGCAGCCGCAGGGGCAGGAGCTGGTGCGCAAGCTGGCCGCCGATGCCGATGTGGTGATCGAGAACTTCAAGGTCGGCGGCCTGAAGAAGTACGGCCTCGACTACGCCAGCCTGAAGGCGGTGAACCCGTCGCTGGTCTATTGCTCCATCACCGGCTTCGGCCAGGACGGGCCGTATGCCCACCGCGCCGGCTACGACTTCATGATCCAGGGCATGGGCGGGCTGATGAGCCTGACCGGCGCCCCCGACGGCGCCCCCGGGGCCGAGCCCATGAAGGTCGGCGTCGCCATCACCGACATCTTCACCGGCATGTACGCCACCTCGGCCATCCTGGCGGCGCTGTCCTACAAGGAGCGCACCGGCGAGGGCCAGCACATCGACATGGCGCTGCTGGACGTGCAGGTGGCGACCCTTGCCAACCAGGCGATGAACTACCTCGCCGGCGGCATGGTGCCGAAGCGGCTGGGCAACGCCCATCCGAACATCGTCCCCTACCAGGCCTTCCAGACCGCCGACGGCTACATCATCCTGGCGGTGGGCAACGACGGCCAGTTCGCCCGCTTCTGCGCCGTCGCCGGCCAGCCGGAGCTGGCGCAGGATGCCCGCTACGCCACCAACCGCGCCCGCGTGCAGAACCGGGACGAGCTGGTGCCGCAAATCGCCGAGCTGATCCGCGCCTGCCCCTCCGCCTTCTGGCTGGAGAGCCTGGAAGCGGCCGGCGTCCCCTGCGGCCCGATCAACACCCTCGATCAGGTCTTCGCCGATCCGCAGGTCATCCACCGCGGCCTCAAGGTCAGCGTGCCGCACCCGACCGCCGGCCACGTCGATCTGGTGGCGAGCCCGATGAAGTTTTCCGCCACGCCGGTCGCCTACGACCGCGCGCCGCCGACGCTTGGCCAGGATACCGATGCGGTGCTGCAGGGCCTCGGCCTTGCCGCCGACGAGGTGGAGCGGCTGCGCCAGGCCGGCATCGTCTGACACCTGACCGGTTTTCGAGCCCGACCTGACTCCCTCCCAGGGCTCCCCCCGCGCGACGATCCGCGCACACCTTCGGCGTCCTCCTGCCCTACCAGGAGGACGCCGATTTTTTTCGTGCGCTCAGGGGGTCGCGGTCAGCTTTTCATAGGCCGCCATGGCCTCCATCACCGCGATGTCGAGCAGCCGGCCGCCGTGGTCGGGGCTGGCCAGCGACGGGTCGGAGCCGATGCGGCCGTCGGGGTGGACGGCGCGGTAATGGGCCGGGCCGTGGAAGGCGTGATGCGGCGCCACCGCCGGGTCGAGCGGCGCCGCCAGCACCGGCGCGTGATCGGGGTAGAGGAACTGCATCAGGCTGATCTCGGTGCAAGTGGCGTGGCTGCCTTCGGCGGCGCCGAACGCTTCGTCGGCATAGGCCTTCACCTGGGCGCCCGACCACCAGTTCTGCACCGCGAAGCGGACGTCGCCGGCATCGGGGTGGCCGGTGCGGTTCAGTTCCTCGTGGATCTCGTACCACGCCGACTGCAGCGTCGGGATGTTGCCGCCGTGGCCGTTGACGAACAGGAAGCGGCGGAAGCCGTGCGCCGTCAGCGCCATCACATAGTCGCGGATGACGGCGACCAGGGTCGACGGGCGGTAGGTCATGCTGCCGGCGAAGGCCATGTGGTGCACCGCCATGCCGATGTTGATGGACGGCCCGACCATGGCCTCCAGCCGGTCCCCGGCGCCGATGGCGATGGCTTCGGCGCACAGGGCGTCGGTGCCGATCAGGCCGCTCGGCCCGTGCTGCTCGGTGGAGCCGATGGGGACGATGATGCCGGTGGAGGTGCCGAGGTAGCGCTCGACGTCGGGCCAGGTGCAAAGGTGCAGGCGCATGGGGGAAGCTTCCGTATGCCGCGGGGGAGACGGCCGCGCGCGACGCCCGCGGCCGGTGGTCCGCCTTGCCTAGCACGGGCCGCCGGCCGCTGAAAAGGGCCACCCGGCCGCCGACGGTCGACACCCGCCGGCGCCATGTCGGAACGGCGCAAGCCCCCGCTCTGCCTATGCCTTTTTCGCACACCTGCTGCACCGCACTCGGGCGTAGACTTTTCCCTGGGACAGACAAGGGCCCGCGAAAGACGGGTGTCGCGCATCGGGATGCGGCGATCTGCACGGGAGGAAGGTTCATGTCCAGCTTACTTACGGGTCCACGCTTCATGCTGGTGGGCGGCGGCACGGCCGCGCGCGCCGCCGAGGTTCTTGGCCGCATGGGAGTGCGGCGGCCGCTGGTGGTCACCGATCCGGCACTGGCCGGCGGCGACATGCTGCGGCGGGTGCTGGCCCCCATGCAGGACACCGGCGCCTGCGTGCAGGTCTTCCACGACGGCGCCGGCGAGCCGACCGACGAGGCCGTGCGGCGGGGCGTGGCGGTGCTGCAGGCGGGGGATTTCGACGGCGTGGTCGCCTTCGGCGGCGGCTCGGTGATGGATGTCGCCAAGGCCATGCTGCTGCTCTACGGCGGCGGCGGGCCGCTGCGGCGCTGGGCGCTGCCGCAGGCGGCCGACCTGCGGGTGCTGCCGCTGCTGTGCATCCCCACCACCGCCGGCACCGGCTCGGAAGTCAGCCGCTTCGCCGTCATCATCGACCAGGGCAGCGGCGAACGCCTGATCCTCGCCGGCCTCGGCTGCGTGCCGGAAGGCGCCATCATCGACTGGGAACTGACCCTCGACCTGCCGCGCCGGCAGACCATCGACGGCGGCCTCAACGCCCTCACCCATGCCCTGGAAGCCTACGTCAGCCGCCGCGCCACGCCGGTGTCCGACGCCCTGGCGCTGTCGGCCCTGCGGCTGATCGGCAAGGCGCTGCCGCGGGTGGTGAAGTCGCCCGGCGATGCCCACGCGCGCGAAGACATGATGACCGCCGCCATGGAGGCCGGCCTCGCCTATTCCGATGCCTCGCACGGGCTGGTGGACGGCATGAGCCGGGCCATGGCGCTGTTCTTCCGGGTGCCGCAGGGGCTGGGCAGCGCCATGCTGCTGCCGGCCGTCACCAGCTTCAGCCTGGCGGCGGCGCCCGAGCGCTATGCCGAGGCGGCCCGCGCCATGGGCGTGGCGCACGAGCAGGACGACGACGATGTCGCCGGCGCCAAGCTGGTGGGCTGGCTGCGCCGCCTGTGCACCGACCTGGAGGTGCCGAGCCCGCGCGCCTTCGGCATCTCGGAGGACGCCTTCATGGAGGCCCTGGCCGGCATGGCCGATGCGGCGGTGCCGCCGGGCCTGGTGCCCGACCCCGCCCACCTGCCGACGGCGGAGCAGATCCAGGCGCTCTACCGCCAGTCCTTCGGCTGATCGCCCGCCGCTCCACCGGCCGCGCGCCGCCGGGCCCGGCGCCTACCAGCGCCAGCCCAGCGGCCGCAGCCACTCGGTCACCGGCTGCAGCAGGCCGAACAGGCGGGCGTGCAGCGCCCAACGCCAGAACGTTTCGGCGATGAAGGCGTCGTCGCGGCTGACCTTCCACTTGCGCCAGCGGGGATGGCGCAGGCACTCGAAGGTGACCAGCTGCAGCTGTTCCGAGGGCATGTCGTAGACCCGCACCACATAAGGCCCCGCCGCAACCGTCCGCACGATACGGCGATCCCACGACGTGGGCCCGGAGTCCGTGATGGCTGTTTCGACCATGGGTTCCTCGTCGCCGACGATCCGCGTGCCGGAGCCGTGCCGGGCCGTGTTGCTCCCTCTCGTGGGTAACGCCCGGCGCCTGCGGGCAGATTACAAGATTGGGGTGGTCAGGCGCCTGCCGCCAGTCTGCGGCCGGCGATGAGGAACTCGACATTGCCCTCCGGCCCCTTGATCGGGCTTTCGGTGATGCCGAGCACCTGCCAGCCGTCCAGCCCGGCCAGCCAGTCGCCGATGGTGGCGCAGACCTCGGCGTGCAGGGCGGGGTCGCGCACCACGCCGCCCTTGCCGACCCGCTCCTTGCCGACCTCGAACTGCGGCTTGATGAGGGCGATCAGCCAGCCGCCCGGCTTCACCAGCGCCAGCGCCGCCGGCAGCACCGTGCGCAGGCCGATGAAGCTGGCGTCGCAGACCACCATGTCGACGGCATCGGGGATGTCGGTGGCGGTCAGGTGGCGGGCGTTGGTGCGTTCCATCACCACCACCCGGCCATCCACCCGCAGCTTGTGGGCGAGTTGACCATAGCCGACGTCGACGGCATAGACCTTGGCGGCCCCCTTGGTCAGCAGCACGTCGGTGAAGCCGCCGGTGGAGGCGCCGACGTCGATGCAGACGAAGCCGGACGGGTCGCAGCCGAACTCCGCCAGCCCCTTCTCCAGCTTCAGGCCGCCGCGCGACACCCAGGGGTGATCCTGGCCGCGCACCTCCAGCGCGATGTCGGCCGCCACCTTGACCCCGGCCTTGTCCAGCTTGCGCTCGCCGGAATAGACCAGCCCGGCCATGACCAGCGCCTGGGCGCGGCTGCGGCTGTCCACCAGCCCGCGGTCGACCAGCAGCTGGTCGAGGCGGAGCTTCTCCACCTTGTCCCCCTTGTCGGTGCGCCCGTTCACGGCTTACGCCCGCACCGCGCCTTCACTGCCGCGGCCGAGCGCCTTCAGCGCCGTCGCCACCACGTCGGCGTCGGTCAGGCGGGCCTGGGCGTACTGGGTTTCCGGCTTGTCGTGCTCGAAGAAGTGGTCGGGAATGGCCAGGGTGCGGACCTTCAGGCCGTGGTCCAGCAGGCCCTCGTCGGCCAGGAACTGCAGCACATGGGCGCCGAAACCGCCGCGCGAGCCTTCCTCGATGGTGATGAGCACCTCGTGGCTGGCGGCCAGCCGGCGGACCAGATCGGTGTCGATGGGCTTGGCGAAGCGCATGTCGGCGACGGTGGCGGGCAGACCGCGCGCCGCCAGGTCTTCCGCCGCCTTCAGGCAGTGGGCGAGGCGCGGGCCGAGGGATAGCAGCGCCACCGAGGCGCCCTCGCGCACCACCCGCCCCTTGCCCACCGGCACCGGCTCGCCGGCCTCCGGCAGGGCGGCGCCGACACCCTCGCCGCGCGGGTAGCGGAAGGCGAAGGGACCGTCGCCATAGGCGGCGGCGGTGGCGACGGCATGGACCAGTTCCGCCTCGTCGGACGGACACATGACCACCATGTTGGGCAGGCAGCTGAGATAGGCGATGTCGAACACGCCCTGGTGGGTCGCCCCGTCGGCGCCGACGAAGCCGGCGCGGTCGATGGCGAATCGCACCGGCAGGTTCTGGATCGCCACGTCGTGGACCACCTGATCGAAGGCCCGCTGCAGGAAGGTCGAATAGATGGCGCAGAACGGCTTGAAGCCCTCGCACGCCAGTCCGGCGGCGAAGGTGACGGCGTGCTGCTCGGCGATGCCGACGTCAAAGGTGCGGCCGGGGAACTCGTCGCCGAACACGTCGAGGCCGGTGCCGCCCGGCATGGCGGCGGTGATGGCGACCACCCGGTCATCGCGCCGCGCCTCCGCCACCAGGGCCTTGGCGAAGACGCTGGTGTAGCTCGGCGCGTTCGGCTTCGACGCCGCCTGGGCGCCGGTCACCACGTCGAACTTCGACACCCCGTGGTACTTGTCGGCCGCCGCCTCGGCGGGGGGATAGCCGCGGCCCTTCTGGGTGACGACGTGGATCAGCACCGGACCGGTGTGGTTGGTGTCGCGCACGTTCTTCAGCACCGGCACCAGATGGTCCATCTTGTGGCCGTCGATGGGGCCGACGTAATAGAAGCCCAGTTCCTCGAACAGGGTGCCGCCGGTCATCAGGCCGCGGGCGTATTCCTCCGCCCGCTTGGCGGCGCGTTCCAGCGGACCGGGGAAGCGGGCGGCCATCTCCTTGGCGATGTTGCGCGCCGACAGCCACGGCTTGGACGACAGCACCTTGGACAGATAGGCCGACATGGCCCCCACCGGCGGCGCGATGCTCATGTCGTTGTCGTTGAGGATGACGATGAGCTTGGAGTTCATGGCGCCGGCGTTGTTCATCGCCTCGTAGGCCATGCCGGCCGACATGGCGCCGTCGCCGATGACGCAGACCACATGACGGTCATCGCCCAGCAGGTCGCACGCCACCTTCATGCCGAGCCCGGCGGAGATGGAGGTGGAGCTGTGGCCGGCGCCGAAGGGGTCGTACTCGCTCTCGCTGCGCAGGGTGAAGCCGGAGATGCCGCCCGGCTGGCGGATGGTGCGCAGGGACTCGCGGCGGCCAGTGAGGATCTTGTGGGGGTAGCACTGGTGGCCGACGTCCCAGATCAGGCGGTCGCGCGGGGTTTCGAACACATGGTGCAGCGCCACCGTCAGTTCCACCACGCCGAGGCCGGCACCCAGGTGGCCGCCGGTGCGCGACACCGCATCGATCAGGTCCGCGCGCACTTCCTCGGCCAGCTCCTTCAGCCGGTCGAGGGGCAGGCCGCGCAGGTCGGCGGGGCCGGACACGGTATCAAGGAGCGGGGTAGCGGGGCGCTGGGTCAAGGTATGTTCCTTTGGCGGCAACGGACGGTCAGGCGCGGCGCGTCAGGACGAACTGCGCAACCTCGCGCAGCAGGTCGGCCTCACCGTCGAACGGCTTGAGGTGGGTCACGGCCTGCTGCACCAGCATGTCAGCATGGGTGCGGGCGCGCTCGACACCAAGCAGGGTAACAAAGGTCTGTTTTCCGGCGGCGGCATCCTTGCCGGCGGTCTTGCCCAGTTCGGCGGTATCGCCTTCCACGTCGAGCAGGTCGTCGACGATCTGGAAGGCAAGGCCGAGGTCGTGGGCGTATTTCGACAGCGCCTGCCGCAGCGGCAGGCTGGCCTTGCCGAGGATGGCCCCGGCGCAGCACGAGAAGCCGATCAGGCCGCCGGTCTTCAACTGGTGCATGCGGGTGACGGCGGCGACGTCCATGGCCGGGCCGAAGCCGTCCTGACGCTCGGCCAGCAGGTCGACCATCTGGCCGCCGACCATGCCGCCGGCCCCGGCGGCGCGCGCCAGTTCCATCACCAGTTCCGTCCGCACCGCCGGATCGGGGTGGGCGCCCACATCGGCCAGCACCTCGAAGGCGCGGGTGAGCAGGCCGTCGCCGGCCAGGATGGCGGTGGCTTCGTCGAACCGGCGGTGGACGGTGGGCCGGCCGCGGCGCAGGTCGTCGTCGTCCATGGCCGGCAGGTCGTCGTGCACCAGGCTGTAGCAGTGCAGCATCTCCACCGCCGCCGCCACCCGCAGCGAGGCGGCCGACGACACCCGGAACATGTCGGCGGTGGCGGTGACCAGGAACGGCCGTAGCCGCTTGCCGCCGTTCAGGCAGGCGTAGCGCATGGCTTCCCACAGCCGGCGTTCCGGCAGATCGTCCACCGGCAGCAGGCGGGCGAGTTCCTCTTCCACGGCACTGGCACGCTCGGCCATCAACTCGCGAAGGCGGCTCATGTGGGGCGGATCTCCAGGCAGGCGGCGGGCAACGGGATCGGACGGCGGACCGGGGATGGCGACGGCGGCAACGGCGACGGCCGCCGCTCAGCCGGCCTCGAACGGGACGGCGCCGGTCGGGCGGCCGTCGGCGCCGAGGGAGATTTTCTCCACCCGCTGGCGGGCTTCCGCCAGCTTGCGTTCGCAGTGCTGACGCAGGGCGACGCCGCGCTCGTAGGCATCCACCGCATCATCGAGCTTCACCCGCCCGCCTTCCAGCGAACGGACGATTTCCTCCAGCGCCGCCAGGGCGTCTTCGAAGGACAGCGCAGCGATATCGGCGGGAACAGGTGCGTCGGCCATGCGTCGATCGGGTCCAGGACTGCTGAGGGAGGGGCCGAAGTCTAAGCCTCCCCCCACCCCAAGGCAAGGCGCAAGCGCCCCGCCTTCCGCCGTGCGCCGGACGGCCGCCCGCCGCCGCCGCTCAGATGCCCATCAGGGCGCGGACATGACCGACGGTACAGGCCGCCAGGGCGCGAATGTCGTAGCCGCCTTCCAGCACCGAGACCACCCGGCCGCCGCAGACGTCGTCGGCCAGCGCCATCACTTCCTTGGTCGCCCACACGAAGTCGCTCACCTGCAGCAGCAGGTAGGCCATGGGGTCGTTGGCGTGGGCGTCGAAGCCGCAGCTGATGATGATGAGGTCGGGCTTGAAGTCCCGCATGGCCGGCAGGATGACGTCGCTCATCACCTGGCGGAACTCGTCCGACCCGGCGCGCACCGGCAGGCCGACGTTGACGATGTTGTTGTGACCGCCGGTTTCCGACGGCGCGCCGGTGTCCGGCCACTGCGGCCACTGGTGGGTGGAGGCGTAGAACATCTCCGGGTCGTCCCAGAAGATGTGCTGGGTGCCGTTGCCGTGGTGGACGTCCCAGTCGAGCACCGCCACCCGCTTCAGGCCGTGCGCCTCGCGGGCGTGATAGGCGCCGACGGCGGCGTTGTTGAAGACGCAGAAGCCCATGGCCTTCTCGCGCTCGGCATGGTGGCCGGGCGGGCGGACGGCGCAGAAGGCGTTGCGCACCTCGCCCAGCGCCACCGCGTCCACCGCCGTGCAGACGGCGCCGGCGGCGCGCAGGGCGGCCTCGCCGCTCTCCGGGCAGAGCACGGTGTCGCCGTCGATGTGGTGGTGGCCCTCGCGCGGCACCGCATCCATCACCCGCTCGATATAGCTGAGGGGGTGAACGCGCATCAGCTGCTCGCGGGTGGCGTGGGGCGCCTCCTCGCGGTGGAGCATCATGAACTCTTCGGATTCGAGCACCCGCAGGATCGCCCGCAGACGATCGCCGCTTTCGGGATGCAGGTCGCCCGGATCATGATCGATGCACGCATGATGCGTGACCAGCAACGTCGCCATAAACTGTCGGTCCTTCCCACCCGCGGGCAATTCCCTTACCCGCGCCCTGACATTGCCGAAATTTGTCACCACTCGGGTCAGGGAGCAACCTGTCTTTACGACAGATATGGGTCGCCGGAGGGGGCAGCGCGAGCCCGATCCGGTCGCATAACCCCTTGCCCACACGCGCCCATTTGCTCATATCCGACAAACGGCATACACTCGGGTACCCGAGGGGGGACTTAAACCGTGGAACGCATCATGCCCGACGATCAGGCGCTGGACCTTCAGCAGCTTCAGGAAAATGCCCGCCGCGCCAGCGCGCTGCTCAAGGCCATGAGCAACGAACACCGCCTGATGGTGCTGTGCCAGCTGCTGCATGGGGAGAAGTCGGTCGGGCAGCTGGAGCGCATCGTCGGCCTCAGCCAGTCGGCGCTCAGCCAGCACCTGGCGCGGCTGCGCCGCGACGATCTGGTGAAGACCCGCCGCAGCGCCCAGACGATCTACTATTCCCTGAAGGGCGAGGAAGCGAGCGCCGTCATCGCCACCCTCTACAGCCTTTACTGCGAGGGCGAGGCCCCGCCCTGCCGGGTGGCCGTCGCCGGCGAGTAAGCCGGCCGCTCGTCATAGGCCACCGGAACGATCAGCACCGCCTGCGCCACCGCCACCAGCGCCGCCGCCACGATGATGAGGGCGAGGCGGACGGGGGCGGCTGTGGCGGTGCGAGGGCGGCGGCGGAGCATGACGGAGCGGTCGCGGCTGTTGCGCTGATGGCTGACCAACGGCCGCCCGCGCGCCCGGTTGCCGGCGCCGAAGCATACCTCTTATCCGGTCGGGTAAACGCCCCGAGGCCGGCCCGTGCCGCCCGGCGGCCTCAGCGGCTGCGGTAGCGGTCGGCGCCGGCCGGTTCGCTCAGCCGCTCCAGCCCGCCCTCCACTTCCAGGCGGCGGACGTGGGCCAGCACCTCGCCGATGGCGAAGAACAGCTGATGGTCGTCCAGCGGCCGCGGGAACAGCACCGGGATCAGCTCCGCCGCCGTGCGCCCTTCCGCCACCGCGCAGGCGGCGCGGGTGTCGGCCAGCCGGTCGGCGTGGTGGGCGGCCAGCTCCGCCGCCCGCGCATGCAGGCCGACGAAGGGCAGGCCGTGGCTCGGCAGTACCAGCGTGTCGGGGCGCAGGGTCTCGAACCGCCGCAGCGACGCCAGGAACAGCGCCAGCGGATCGGCCTCCGGCTCGTTCGGCCACAGGGAAACGTTGGGGCTGATGCGCGGCAGGATCTGGTCGCCGGCGATCAGCAGCCCGTCCTCGTCGCACACCAGCTGCGCCAGCTCCGGCGCGTGCCCCTGCCCCACCATCACCCGCCACGCGCGGCCACCGATGTCCAGCCGGTCGCCATCGGCGATGCGGCGATAGCGGCGCGGCAGCGGCGCCACCCGGCCGGCATAGGCATTGCCGCGCGCCCGCACCTTGTCCAGCAGCTCCGGGCTGAAGCCGGCGCGGCGGTAGAAGGCGACGGCGCTGGCCGTCATCTCGGCGGAGGTGTCGAGCGACAGGAATAGGCCGGTCGCCCATTCGCCCAGGGTCGTCCACAGTTCCACCTCCAGCCGCTCGGACAGCCAGCCGGCGAGGCCCATGTGGTCGGGGTGGAAGTGGGTGCAGAACAGCCGGGTGATGGGTCGCCCGCCCAGGCGCGGGTGGCGGAACACCGTCTCCCACAGCTCGCGCGTCAGGGTGGAGGCGACGCCGGTGTCGACGATGGCCCAGCCGCCGTGATCCTCCACCAGCCACAGGTTGATGTGGTCGAGGGCGAAGGGCAGCGGCATGCGCAGCCACAGCACCCCGTCGGCGATGGGCAGAAGCTGGCCGCGATCCGGCGGCGTGGTCACCGGGTGGCGCAGGGCGCCGCCGGCGGCGGAACGGGGCGGAGGCTGGGTGCTGGTCATGCCTCAGGGATGACACGCACCGGCGCCACTTCGCAAGGGCCGTTCTCCGCCCTAGGATGCCGCAACGACGGTACACCACAGCGGCAGGAGGCGGAGCAGTGCGACTCGGTGTGGATCTCGGCGGCACCAAGATCGAGTGCCTCGCCCTGGCCGAAGACGGCACCCCCCTCGCCCGCCGCCGCGTCGCCACCCCGGCCGGCGACTACGCCGCCACGGTGGGCGCCGTCGCCGCCCTGGTGGCGGCGGTGGAGCAGGAGGCCGCCTGGCCCGCCGGCGCCGCCAGCGTCGGCGTCGGCATTCCGGGGGCGCTCTCGCCGGCCAGCGGCCTGGTGAAGAACGCCAACTCCACCTGCCTGATCGGCCGGCCGCTGGACCGCGACCTGGAGGCGGCGCTGGGGCGGCCGGTGCGGCTCGCCAACGACGCCGACTGCTTCGCCCTGTCGGAAGCCACGGACGGCGCCGGGGCGGGCGCCGCCAGCGTGTTCGGCGTCATCCTCGGCACCGGCGTCGGCGGCGGCATCGTCA
Source organism: Caenispirillum bisanense (assembly GCF_039523075.1). NCBI lineage: Bacteria > Pseudomonadati > Pseudomonadota > Alphaproteobacteria > Rhodospirillales > Novispirillaceae > Caenispirillum > Caenispirillum bisanense. The sequence goes on along the minus strand of NZ_BAAAEP010000025.1, from coordinate 12,803 downwards.
TCGGCGGCCGTCCGGTGTCCGGCCCCAACGCCATCGCCGGCGAATGGGGCCACAACCCGCTGCCGTGGCCGACCGAGGCCGAACGGCCGGGCCCGGCCTGCTACTGCGGCAAGCACGGCTGCATCGAGACCTTCCTGTCAGGACCGGGCCTGACCGCCGACCACGGCGGCGGCCTGACGGGGGCGGAGATCACCGCCGCCGCATCGGCGGGCGATCCGGCGGCGACGGCAGCGCTCGACCGCTACGTCGACCGGCTGGCGCGGGCGCTGGCGACGGTGATCAACGTGCTGGACCCGGAGGTGATCGTGCTCGGCGGCGGCCTGTCCAACCTGACGGTGCTCTACGACCGCCTGCCGGCGGCGCTGCCGCGGTGGGTGTTCAGCGACACCGTGCGCACCGCCGTGCGGCCGCCGGTGCATGGGGATTCCAGCGGCGTGCGCGGGGCCGCCTGGCTATGGCCGGCGGCCCCGCTCAGCCGGTGAGGCAGTCCCTCAGCACTCGGGCTTCGGCAGCGGCTTCAGGTCGGTCATGGTGCCGGTGATGGAGAAGTCACCGAAATCCTGGTGGACGCTGTCGGCCACGCCATTGGTGTGGTAGGCGAGGCCGACCTGGAACTCGGGCATCGGGTCCTGGCCTTCCTGCGGGAAGAAGGCCATGGTCATGGGCCAGGCCGGGCCGGTCAGCAGGTCGGTGGAGATGCGCTCGTCCTTGGCGCCGGCGGAGGCCTTCTCCGGCCCGACGCGCGGGGCCGCCGCCGGCTTCTGCACGCCGATCAGCGCCGACACCTCGTAGGGGCCGCGGTCGCCGGAGCCGTCGAACACCGCCCGGTTGATGAACTTGGTGCCCTTCTGCGCCTCGGCCAGCAGCAGCAGGGTGTGCTCGGTCGGGAACAGGGTGTCCCCCGGCAGGTCGAGGCTGTGCTCGGTCGGCTGCACGAAGGTGACGCTGCCGGCGGAGCCGTCGGCCGGCATGGCGGCGCGGCCGTCGATGGTTTCCACCAGCGTGCCGTTGCGGCTGTTGCGCACCTTGAAGCGGTACTGCGAGCCGTCGCGGCTTTCCCAGGTGGAAAACTCCCACGCCGTCATCACCGGCGAGCCGACCCCGTAGGAGATGGACAGCAGCGTGCGGGTGTTGACCGCATAGCCGTCGCAGGTGTCGGTGAAGCTGTAGTGCATGGTGCCGCTCGCCCCCACCACGCCGCTGCCGCTGCGCGAACTGGACAGCTGCATGTCGTAGGTCGCCTCGTGCGACGCCAGACGCGGGGGAGACTCGGCCCGGGCATCCTGTGGCGCCGCCGCGACGCCCAGCACGAGGACGCCGGCCAGGGCGATGCCAGACGTGGTGCGGATCATGAGCTGCATCCTTCCAAATGGCCCTTTTGGACCCAACGATCCGACGAAAAGAGCCGTTCCCCCGATGTAGGGCCGGCTCCCCCCAAGAACAAGGCGCGCTCCTTTCGGTCGCGCGCCTCGTCCTGGACCTTGGCGGCCCTTCCACCGTATCCGAAACGACGGATCAGCCGCCGCTCTTTTCCGCTGCCGCCGCCGACGCATCCGGCGTAGCGCCGGCCGGGGTGCGGGCCTCGCCGGCCTTGATCTGCTTCGGCTGGCGCACCTGGATGTGCAGCTCGCGCAGCTGCTTTTCCGTCACTTCCGACGGCGCGTTCATCATCAGGTCCTGCGCCTGGCCGTTCATGGGGAAGGCGATGACCTCGCGGATGTTGGGCTCGTCGGCCAGCAGCATGACCATGCGGTCGATGCCCGGGGCAGAGCCGCCGTGCGGCGGGGCGCCGAACTTGAAGGCGTTGAGCATGCCGCCGAACTTCTGCTCCACCACTTCGGGGCCGTAGCCGGCGATTTCGAAGGCGCGGTACATGATGTCCGGGCGGTGGTTACGGATGGCGCCCGACGACAGTTCAATGCCGTTGCAGACGATGTCGTACTGGAACGCCTTGATGTCCAGCGGGTCCATGGTGTTCAGCGCCTCCAGGCCGCCCTGCGGCATGGAGAACGGGTTGTGGCTGAACTCGATCTCGCCGGTGTCCTCGTTCAGCTCGTACATCGGGAAGTCGACGGTCCAGCAGAACTTGAACACGTCCTTTTCCAGCAGGTCGAGTTCATTGCCGATCTTGGTGCGGACCTGACCGGCGAACTTGGCGGCCTTCAGCGGCTTGTCGCAGGCGAAGAAGACGGCATCGCCTTCCTTCAGCTCGCAGCGCTCGCGGATCAGCGCCACCCGCTCGTCGTCCAGGTTCTTGGCGATGGGGCCCTTGGCGCCGCCGACCACGTACTGGATGTAACCCAGGCCGCCGGCGCCGTTCTCGCGCGCCCAGTCGTTCAGCTTGTCGAACCACGAGCGCGGCTGCTCCGCCCCGCCCGGCGCCGGGATGGCGCGGACGATGGCGCCGCCTTCGATGGCGCGCGCGAAGATGCCGAAGCCCGAGCCCTTGAAGGCGTCGGTGACGTCGGCGATGACGATGGGGTTGCGCAGGTCCGGCTTGTCGGAGCCGTACTTCAGCATGGACTCGTCGAACGGAATGCGCGGGAACGGCAGCGGGGTGACGGCGCGGCCGTTGCCGAACTGGGTGAACAGGCCGTGCAGCACCGGCTCGATGGCGGCGAAGACGTCGTCCTGGGTCACGAAGCTCATCTCGAAGTCGAGCTGGTAGAACTCGCCGGGGCTGCGGTCGGCGCGGGCGTCCTCGTCGCGGAAGCACGGCGCGATCTGGAAGTAGCGGTCGAAGCCCGCCACCATCAGCAGCTGCTTGAACTGCTGCGGCGCCTGCGGCAGGGCGTAGAACTTGCCGGGGTGGATGCGGCTCGGCACCAGGAAGTCGCGGGCGCCTTCCGGGCTCGACGCGGTCAGGATGGGCGTCTGGAACTCGGTGAAGCCCTGCTCGATCATCTTCTGGCGCAGGTAGCTGATGACCTGGCTGCGCAGCAGGATGTTCTTGTGGATCTGCTCCCGCCGCAGGTCGATGTAGCGGTAGCGCAGGCGCATCTCTTCCGAGTAGTCCTGATCGCCCGCCACCTGGATCGGCAGCACGTCGGCGGTGGACTGGATGGCGACGTCGGCCACCTGCACCTCGATGTCGCCCGACGGCAGGCGCGGGTTCTTGGTCTCGGCGGAGCGCTCCACCACCTTGCCGGTGATGGTGACGACGCTTTCGACGCGCAGGTCGGTCAGGGTGGAGAACACCGGGCTGGAGGTGTCGCAGACCGTCTGGGTGATGCCGTAATGGTCGCGCAGGTCGATGAACAGCAGGTTGCCGTGGTCGCGCTTGCGATGCACCCAGCCCGACAGCCGCACGGTCTGACCGGCGTGCTCGGCCCGCAGATCGTTGCAGGTATGGGTACGATACTGGTGCATGACATCCTCTCACGGAAAGCTGCGGACGGGCGCCCGACATTAAGGCATACGGGGGCCGAAAGCACACCCTTACGCGGATTTTGTCAAGAACGCCCGCGGCAGCGCGGAAAGCCGCGCCGGCGCGTGCGCCGCATCTTGCCGCGGACTCGCGGGCGCGGTATAGCAAATGCATGACTCTCATCGCCGATTCCGCCGCTCTCCGCGCCCTGTGCGACCGCCTGTCGAAGGCCGAGTTCGTCACCGTCGACACCGAGTTCATGCGCGACCGCACCTACTGGCCGGGCCTCTGCCTGGTGCAGGTGGCCGGTCCCGACGAAGCGTGGTGCATCGACCCGCTGGCGCCCGACATCGACCTGACGCCGCTGTTCGACCTGATGCGCAATCAGGCGGTGCTGAAGGTGTTCCACGCCGCCCGCCAGGACCTGGAAATCTTCTACCGCGCCATGGGCGATTTCCCGCGGCCGCTGTTCGACACCCAGATCGCCGCCATGGTCTGCGGCTTCGGCGAGTCCGTCGGCTACGAGACGCTGGCGACCAAGCTCGCCAAGGCGCGCATCGACAAGTCCATGCGCTTCACCGACTGGACCCGCAGGCCGCTGACGGAACGCCAGCTGCATTACGCCCTGGCCGACGTCACCCACCTGCGCGTGGTCTATGAAAAGCTGCGCCGCCGCCTGGAGAAGACCGACCGGGCGCACTGGCTGCACGAGGAAATGGACGCCCTGGTCGACCCGGAGAAGTACAGCTTCGACCCCGACCAGGCATGGCTGCGCCTGAAGCCGCGCACCAAGAGCCCGCGCTTCCTCGCCATCCTCAAGGAAGTGGCGGCGTGGCGCGAGCGCGAGGCCCAGACCAAGGACATGCCGCGCCAGCGGGTGCTGAAGGACGAGGCGATCCTGGAAATCGCCGCCCATGCCCCCACCGGCGTGGACGAACTCACCCACGTGCGGGCCATCAGCCGCAGCACCGCCGAGGGCCGCCTCGGCCGCGAGATCCTGGATGCGGTCGCCCGCGGCAAGGCGGTGCCCGAGGCCCAGGCCCCGACCATGGAGCCGCGGCGCGAGATCCCGCCCGGCGTCGGCCCGGCCATCGACCTGCTGCGGGTGCTGCTGAAGATGCGCTGCGAGGAACACGACGTGGCGCAGAAGATGGTCGCCAGCATGGAAGACCTGGAACAGATCGCCATGGACGACAACGCCGACGTGCCCGCCCTCGGCGGCTGGCGGCGGCTGGTGTTCGGCGAGGACGCGCTCAAGCTGAAGCGCGGTCAGCTGGCCCTGGCGCTGTCCGGCGACGGCGGCGTCAAGGCGCTGGACCTGACCGAGCCGTCCTGACCTCGCCCCTCCCCGCGCCGCCGGGCCTCTCGCCCGGCAGCCGCCGCGGCACCGCCCTTACGGCCGGTCGCCGCCGGCGGCGACGCGCCACAGGGTTTCGCTGTAGGGCAATTCCGCCAGCACCCGCGTTTCCCGCATCACCCAGCTGCGCACCAGGCCCCGGCAGCCTTCGTCCGGGCGCGAGAACTGACGGCGGCAGATGGCATCGGCGCTGTCGACAAAGCGCATGTCGGCGCCGCGGGTGACGATATAGACCATGCCGTCGGGCGCGGCGCCCGCCGCCACATCGGCACGCGCCGTACTCGCCGTCGCCACGCTGGCGCCGGCCGGAACCACAAAGACCGCAACCTGGGTTACCGCCACGGCGACCACCAGGGCCACCACGGCCGCCACCGTCATCAGGAACGCCCGCATCTTGCACACCCCCCGAAAGGATGCCCGCCTGCACCTTATGGGGTAGGAGCATGCCGCAAGACAAAGCCAGTGGCAACAGGTTTGATGGCGAAATGAGTCGGCCCGGGAGGGGCGGCGGCGAGCGGCCGAAATCCGGCGCCGAACCGGCGATCAGTTGCCGGTCTGGCCGCGCTGGATGCGGCGCCAGCGGGCGACATTGCGGTTGTGCTCTTCCAGCGTCTCGGCGAAGGCATGGCCGCCGGTGCCGTCGGCCACGAAGTAGAGATCGCGGGTGGAGATGGGGTTCAGCACCGCCTCGATGGACGCTCGGCCGGGGTTGGCGATGGGGGCCGGCGGCAGGCGGTCGATGACATAGGTGTTGTAGGCGGTCTGGCTTTCCAGGTCGCGGCGGGTGAGCGCCCGGCCGAGGGTGCCGGTCTCCGGCGCCAGACCATAGATCACCGTCGGGTCCGACTGCAGCCGCATGCCCTTGCGCAGGCGGTTGATGAACACCGCCGCCACCCGCGGCCGCTCGGCGGCGATGCCGGTTTCCTTCTCGACGATGGAGGCCAGCACCAGCGCCTCCTCCGGCGAGGCCAGCGGCAGGTCGGGGGCGCGCTTCTCCCACAGGTCGGCGACGGTGCGGCGCATGGCCTCGCGCATGCGGCGGACCATGACCTCGCGGCTGTCGCCCCAGCTGTAGTGGTAGGTTTCCGGCAGCAGGTCGCCGGTGGCCGGCGGCGGCGGCAGGTCGCCCTCCAGCCCTTCGGCGGCGGCGACGAGGGTCAGCACGGTCGGCGTCGTCAGCCCCTCGGCGATGGTCAGCGACCGCACCACCACCTTGCCCGCCGCCAGCATGTCCAGCGCCTGCCGCATGGAGGTGCCGGCCGGGAACCGGTACTCGCCGGCGTGCAGCCCGGCGGCCCGGCCGGAGGCCTTGACGCCGACGGTGAACAGGGTGCGGTGCAGCTGGTCGCCCTCGATCACCCCCGCCTCGGCCAGAACCGCGGCGATGCGCGCGAGGCCCGAGCCCTTGGGGATGATGACGGTGGTGTCCTGCGGCAGCGGCCCCGGCGCCTCGAAGGTGCGGGTGGCCCACCACCAGCCGGAAACGGCAACGATCGCGCCGGCGAGAACCAGCGCGATCGTCAATTTGATCAGCGTGCGAAGAACGCGCATGCCGTCAGGCCGTCAGGCTGCGGGAACCGGACCGGGCGCCCCTCAGGGCGCGCGGCCCAGCACCAGCGAGGCGTTGGTGCCGCCAAAGCCGAAGCTGTTGGAAACGGCCACGTTCACCGTCCGCTCCTTGGGCTTGTGCGGCACCAGGTCGATGTCGCAGCCGTCGGAGGGATTGTCCAGGTTGAGGGTCGGCGGCACCACCTGGTCGCGCAGGGCGAGCAGGGAGTAGATCGCCTCGATCGCCCCGGCGGCGCCCAGCAGATGCCCCACCGCCGACTTGGTCGACGACATGGACAGCTTGTAGGCGTGGTCGCCGAACAGCCGCTTGACCGCCCCCAGCTCGATCTCGTCGCCGAGCGGCGTGGAGGTGCCATGGGCATTGACGTAATCGACCGCATCGACGCTCAGGCCGGCATCGCGCAGCGCATTGCGCATGGCGCGGAAGCCGCCGTTGCCGTCTTCCGCCGGAGCGGTGATGTGGTAGGCGTCACCCGACATGCCGTAGCCGAGCACCTCGCCGTAAATGCGGGCGCCGCGGGCCTTGGCGTGTTCGTATTCTTCCAGCACCAGGATGCCGGCACCTTCGCCCATGACGAAGCCGTCGCGATCCTTGTCCCACGGGCGGGAGGCGCGGGTCGGCGTCTCGTTGAAGCCGGTGGACAGGGCGCGGGCAGCGGCGAAGCCGGCCATGCCCAGGCGGCAGACGGCCGCTTCGGCACCGCCGGCGATCATCACGTCGGCGTCGCCGTACTTGATGATGCGGCTGGCATCGCCGATGGCGTGCGCGCCGGTGGAGCAGGCGGTCACCACCGAGTGGTTGGGGCCCTTGAAGCCGTACTTGATCGACACATGGCCGGAGACCAGGTTGATCAGCGACGACGGAATGAAGAACGGGCTGAGCTTGCGCGGGCCGTTGGCGACCATGGTGTCTTCGGCGCCGGCAATGTTGCCGAGGCCGCCGATGCCGGAGCCGATGATCACGCCGGTGCGCTCGCGGTCCTCATCGCTTTCGGGCGTCCAGCCGCTGTCCTCGATGGCCTGGATGGCGGCGGCCATGCCATAGACGATGAACTCGTCCATGCGGCGCCGGTCCTTGGCCGGAACATAGGCGTCGGCGTCGAAACGATGCAGGTCGTTCTCGCCCTTGGGAACCGTACCGGCGATCTTGGCCGGCAGGTCCGACACGTCGAAGTGGTCGATGGCGCGGATACCGCTCTCGCTGTTCAAGAGGCGGGTCCAGTTGCCTTCGACGCCGCAGCCCAGCGGCGTGACCATGCCGACGCCGGTGACGACAACTCGTCTCATGGCTCTCCCGAATACTGTCTCTGCTCGCCCGCCGCCGCAGCCGACGCCCGGGCCCAGGTGGTTGCGCCGCCGGCATCACTGCGGCAGCGCGCCCGACCTTACTTCGCGTTCGCCTGGATGAAGTCGATGGCGTCCTTCACGGTCAGGATCTTCTCGGCCGCGTCGTCCGGAATCTCCACGCCGAACTCTTCTTCGAACGCCATCACCAGCTCGACGGTGTCGAGGCTGTCGGCGCCCAGGTCGTCGATGAAGGAGGCGTTCTCGGTGACCTTGGCCTCCTCGACACCGAGGTGCTCAACCACGATCTTCTTAACGCGCTCGGCGACGTCGCTCATGTCGTCAGTCCTCAAATTCACAAAGTGTTGTGTGGTGGATCGATCGGGTACGCCAAATACCCCGCGGTAAAAGGCCGGGGTTCGGGCGTTGGTAGCACACTTGCGGGGCCTTGACCACACCAACATGACACCGCGGCAGCCCCGGACCAGCCGTTGCGCGCCCCAATGTCGGGAGAAAGCCGCCGCCCCGCAAGGGCATCAGATCATGGCCATGCCGCCGTTGACGTGCAGCGTCTGGCCGGTGACGTAGGAGGCCTCGTCGCTCGCCAGGTAGATGACGGCGGCGGCGATGTCCTCCGGCGTGCCCATGCGGCCGAGCGGAATGCCGGCGTTCAGCTTGGCCTTCTGCTCGTCGCTCAGCTTGTCGGTCATGGCGGTCTCGATGAAGCCCGGCGCGATGCAGTTCACCGTGATGCCGCGGCTCGCCACTTCCTGGGCCAGAGACTTGGTCAGCCCGGTCATGCCGGCCTTGGAGGCGGCATAGTTGACCTGGCCGGGATTGCCGGTGTGACCGACGATGGAGGTGATGTTGATGATGCGGCCCGACCGGCGCTTCATCATGCCCTTCACGGCGGCGCGCGACAGGCGGAAGGCGGCGGTCAGGTTGACGTCGATCACCGACTGCCAGTCCTCGTCCTTCATGCGCAGGATGAGGCCGTCGCGGGTGACGCCGGCATTGTTCACCAGCACGTCCAGGCTGCCCATGGCCTCGACGGCGGCGGGCACCAGCGCCTCGACATCCTCGGCGGAGGACAGGTTGCACGGCAGCACGTGGACGCGGTCGGCCAGGGTGACGGCCAGGGCGTCCAGCGCCTCGCGCCGGGTGCCGGAGATGGCGACGACGGCGCCGCGGGCGTGCAACGCCTTGGCGACGGCGGCACCCAGGCCGCCGGAGGCGCCGGTCACCAGCACGGTCTTTTCGGTCAGATCGAACATGGGCGCTTTCTCCCCTGCGGTTGGGCTCAGCCGAGGCTCTTCAGGAAGCTCTCGATGTCGGCCGGGCCGTTGACGGCCACCCCGGTCAGTTCACGGTCGATGCGGCGGGCGAGGCCGGTGAGCACCTTGCCGGAGCCCAGCTCCACCAGCGTATCGACGCCCAGCGCCTTCATGGCCAGCACGCTTTCACGCCAGCGCACGGCGCCGGTCACCTGCTCGACCAGCAGCTCGCGGATGGCGGCGGGATCGGTGGTGGGGCTGGCGGTGACGTTGGCCACCACCGGCAGGCGCGGGCTGCGGATGTCGACGTTGGCCAGGGCCTGGGCCATGGCGTCGGCGGCCGGCTGCATCAGCGGGCAATGGAAGGGGGCGGACACCGGCAGCATGACCGAGCGCTTGGCGCCGCGCTCGGCGGCCAGCGCCACGGCGCGTTCCACCGCCGCCTTGTGGCCGGAGACCACCACCTGGCCGGGGGCATTGTCGTTGGCGGCGGCGATCACCTCGCCCTGGGCGGCGGCCTCCGCCACCTCACGGGCCTGATCGAGGTCGAGGCCGAGCAGCGCCGCCATGGCGCCGACGCCCACCGGCACGGCCTTCTGCATGGCCTGACCGCGGATCTTCAGCAGCCGGGCGGTATCGCCGATCTCCAGCGCGCCGGCGGCGCACAGGGCGGAGTATTCACCGAGGGAGTGGCCGGCGACGAAACCGGCGATCGACGGCAGGTCGAGCCCGCCCTCGCGCTCCAGCACCCGCACCACGGCCAGCGACACCGCCATCAGCGCCGGCTGGGCGTTCTCGGTCAGTGTCAGCTGGTCGTCGGGGCCTTCGAACATCAGGCGCGACAGGCCCTGGCCCAGCGCCTCGTCCACTTCCTCGAACACCTCGCGGGCCGGCGCGAAGGCGTCGGCCAGTTCCTTGCCCATCCCGACTGCCTGCGACCCCTGGCCGGGGAACACCAGTGCACGCGCCATGGCGCCAGTCCCTCCACGTCAATGGATATGGGCGGCGGCCGCGCACGCGGGGCGGCGGCCGGCCGCAAATGCCGGGCAAAGTGCGCAGGCGGCGGCGCCCTGTCAAGCGGCATGCGCAGCCGCGGGCAGGACAGGGGTTGCAATCGGGGCCGGCTGACGTATAGTGCGCGGCTTCACGAAACCGTGTCCCTTGCCGGATCTCCTCCCATCGTTGGGGTCCGGCTATGCCCGCCGGTCATGGGGACCGCTGCGGGATGAGACAAGCCAAAAGGGTCTCTAGACGATGCCTTTGTATGAAAGCGTGCTGATCGCGCGCCAGGACATCTCGGCCACCCAGGTCGAGCAGCTGGCGGACGACATGGCCAACATCATCGCCCAGGGCGGTGGTTCCGTTGGCAAGAAGGAATACTGGGGTCTGCGCAACCTCAGCTACCGCATCAAGAAGAACCGCAAGGGTCACTATGTTCTGATGAACATCGACGCCCCGGCCCCGGCGGTTCACGAGATGGAGCGCCTGCTGCGTCTGAACGAAGACGTGCTGCGCCACATGGTCGTGCGCGTCGAGGAACTGGAGGAAGGCCCCTCGGCCGTCCTGCAGACCCGCAACGAGCGCGGCGACCGTGGCGACCGCGGCCCGCGTGGCGGCCGTGGCGGCCGTGAGCGTGGCGAGCGTGGTGACCACCGCGGCGAGCGTGGTGACCGCGGCGACCGTCGTGATTCCCGCAGCGAGGGAGCTGAATAATGGCTGCCGCCCGTCGTCCGTTCTTCCGCCGTCGCAAGACCTGCCCGTTCTCCGGCGCCAACGCCCCGAAGATCGACTACAAGGACGTGAAGCTGCTGCAGCGCTTCATTTCCGAGCGCGGCAAGATTGTCCCGTCCCGCATCACGGCCGTCTCGGCCAAGAAGCAGCGCAAGCTGGCCCAGGCCATCAAGCGTTCCCGCTTCCTGGCCCTGCTGCCGTATGTGGTGAAGTGAGCCGGGCAAGGAGGACATCGATATGACCGAAGTCATTCTGCTCGAACGCATTGCGAAGCTGGGCCAGATGGGCGACACCGTGAAGGTGAAGCCCGGGTTTGCCCGCAACTTCCTGCTGCCCCAGGGCAAGGCCCTGCGTGCCAACGAGAAGAACCGCAAGCTGTTCGAATCGCAGCGCGCCCAGCTTGAAGCCCGTAACCTGGAGCGCCGTCAGGAAGCCCAGGCCGTGGCCGAAAAGATGGCCGACCTGAGCATCATCATGGTGCGCCAGGCCGGTGAAGGCGGCCAGCTGTACGGCTCCGTGACGGCCCGCGACGTCGCCCAGGCGATCAAGGAGAACGGTTTCTCCGTCGAGCGTGGCCAGATCGAGCTGAACAACCCGATCAAGGACCTGGGCCGTTACCAGGTCGCCGTCATCCTGCACCCGGAAGTGACCGTGTCCGTCCCGGTCACCGTCGCCCGCACGCAGGAAGAAGGCGAAGCCCAGCTGCGCTCCGCCGCCGAGCCGGAAGCCGAAGCCGTTGAAGCCGAAGAAGAAGGCTTCGACGTCGAGGCGCCGGAGGAAGAGGAGTCGGACGAGCAGGCCTGAGCCTGACCGTCTGCCGCCTTTCCGGCTGCATCGCATACGGAACACCCCGCCGCTGGCCTCAGCGGCGGGGTTTTTCGTGTCCGCCGGGCTGCCCGCGCGGCGGCGGGCGGAAGGGGTCAGGCCGGAATGATGTTGGCGACCGGCGAGCGCACGAAGGCGCCCTCATGCGCCGCCCGCGCCTTGCGTTCGACGCTGGTGAAGCGCGACAGCAGGTCGGCCAGCTCCAGTTCCGCCACCATCAGCGAGGCTTCCTCCGGCGTCACCCAGACGCGGCGGCGCTGGCCGCGCTCCGGCCAGTCGAGCGCCTCGTAGCGGACGCGCAGGGCGAAAACGTCCACCGCCAGCGTGCGCAGGGCGCCGCAATGGAGGGATTTGGTGTAGCTGTAGGTGCCGATGGGCACGGGCGTCACGTCGCCGACGACGCCGCCTTCCTCGAACGCCTCCAGGGCGGCCGTCTCCGCCGCCGAATGCTTCTTTTTCGGCCATCCCTTGGGGACGATCCAGCGCCCCGTGCCCCGCGAGGTCAGCAGCATCACCTGTACCTGACCGTCCCGGATCACATAAGGAATGGCAGCGCATTGCCGGTTACGCCCGGCCTTTTTCGTGTTCGCCACCGCAAGCCTCCAGTCGGGGCGTCCCCTGACGGACACATCCCGAAGTGATCATTCTGCCGATCCCGAAGCAGAAAGGACAGCCTGCCGATGGTCCTACTTTATACGGCGGGGTAGCCGACAGGGCGGCGCCCCGGACGGGGCCACGGCACCGGCTGTGATTTCTTGCGGAACGGGTGCAGACACAACGGCCCCGGCGGCCGGAGGTTGCGCACGTCGTGCGTCTGCCGGTCCTGCGGTCAGCGGCTGGTGGCTTCGCCCCGGCTGCCGCCGGCGGGCAGCAGCGGCTGCGGCGCCCCGGCCGCCCGGCCCTGCTGCTCCGGCGCCTGGGGCGGCTGGGCCGGCTGGGCCGGCTGGGCAGCGGGCGCCGCTTCGGCCGGCGGAGCGCGGAAGGTATCGAGGCACCGGGCGGCGGGCAGTCCCTCGGCGGACATGTCGAGGGCGAACAGCCCCTGCGACTCGACGCGCGGGAACAGGTGGACGTCCAGCGTGCAGCCGGCGCCGCGATAGCGCCAGCGCACGCCCGGCGCCTCCGCCACTTCCTGCGCCGGAGCCCCCATGATGGAGCGCAGCTCGTCCGCCGACAGGCCGGTGAGCGAGTCGGGGATGGGGCGGCGGGCCGGCGGCCGGCTGGCCTGCTGCGGCGCGCCGGCGGCGCCATCGACCCCCGCTGCGGTCGCCGCGTCGGCCCCGTTGGCGCCGTTCGCCGCGCCGGTGCCGTTGGCCTCGGCGGCAGCCGCCCGCGCCTCCGCCCCCGCGGCGGGGCGGTCCTGCCGGGCGGGCGGCCTGCGGCCGGGCGGGGGGGG
>NZ_BAAAEP010000024.1:0-67646 GCF_039523075.1 Caenispirillum bisanense | reverse complement strand
GGAGGCGGCGGCGGTGCGGCGCCAGCGGGCGGAGGCGGGGGTGGGGGAGGCGGTGGCGGGGCCGCCGCTGCCGGGGTCGGGCGGGGAGCATGGGGACGGGCGGCGCCGGCGGCGGCAGCCTGGGCCTGCTCGTCGCCCTTGGCGAAGGCCTCCATTTCCCTGGCATCGACCACGCCCTGGTCGACCAGCTTCTGCACCGCGTCCTGCAGGGTCTGCATGCCGTAGCGCTGGCCCACCTGCATCATGGAATAGATCTGCGGCACCTTGTTTTCGCGGATCAGGTTGCGCACGGCGTCGGTGCCGATGAGGATGTCGTGCGCCGCCACCCGGCCGCCGCCCAGCTTGCGCATCAGCTTCTGCGAGATCACCGCCTGCAGCGAGCCGGCCAGCATGGCGCGCACCATCTCCTTGTCGCTGCCGGGGAAGACGTCGATGATGCGGTCGATGGTCTTGGCGGCGCTGCTGGTGTGCAGGGTGCCCATGACCAGGTGGCCGGTCTCGGCGGCGGTGAGCGCCAGGCTGATGGTCTCGTGGTCGCGCATTTCGCCGACCAGGATGACGTCCGGGTCTTCGCGCAGGGCCGACTTCAGCGCCCGGGCGAAGGACTTGGTGTGCTTGCCGACCTCGCGGTGGTTGATGAGCGACAGCTTGCTGTCGTGCACGAATTCCACCGGGTCTTCGATGGTCAGGATGTGCTTGTTCTGGGTTTCGTTGATGTGGTTGATCATCGCCGCCAGGGTGGTGGACTTGCCCGACCCGGTCGGCCCGGTGACCAGCACGAGGCCCTTTTCCTTCTCGGCGAACTTCTTGAAGATCTCCGGCGCGTTCAGCTGCTCCAGGCTCGGCACCTTGGTCGGGATGGTGCGGAACACGGCGGCGGCGCCGGTGATGGTGTTGAAGGCGTTGACGCGGAAGCGGGCGTCGCGGCCGAAGCTGATGGCGAAGTCGATTTCCTGCTCGCGCTCGTACTCGGCCCGCTGCTCCTCCGTCATGATGGAGGTGAGCATCTGCTTCACCGTGTCCTGCGACAGCACCCCGGTCTTGATCGGCCGCAACTCGCCCGACAGGCGCAGCATGGGCTCGCGCTGGGCGATGAGGTGAAGGTCCGATCCGCCCTGCTGGTGGGTGAAGGCCAGGAGATCGGTGATTTCCAGCGGCTGGTCGCTCATCGGTCAGGCTTCCGGGACAGGCATCGGGGAAGGGGCAGGGCGGTCATGGCGGCGGCGGTCATGGCGTCGCCACCCGGGTGCGCAGCCACGCCAGCCGCTGCCGTGCCGCATCCAGCGGCAGGGTGGCGGCGGCCACCGGGTTGCGGCCGTGGGTGGCGAGCAGCGTCTCGTAGGCGCGGATGGCGGCGCGCGGCCGGTCCAGCCGGTCGAGGGTGACGGCGGCGTTGTAGGCCAGCGCCGGGTCTTCCGGCGCCAGGGCGGCGGCGCGGGCGAACAGGGCGGCGGCGGTTTCGGCATCGCCGCCGTCCAGCCGGCGGCGGGCCAGGGCGTCGAGCAGCGGCGGGTTGTCGGGCGCCACCCGCACCAGGTCGGACAGCACCGCATCGGCCTCCACCGCCGGCAGGGCGAGGCTGAGCTGCACCAGCCGGCGGGCGGCCTGCTCGCTGCCCGGCTCGCGGCCGAGGTAGTCGCGCCAGGCCGCCAGGGCCTCCGGCATCTGGCCCAGGCGCTCCCACGCGATGGCGAGGCCGGCGAGGGCGGTGCGGTCGTCGCGGTTGCGTTCCAGGATGGCGGCATAGACGGTGCGCGCCGCCGCCGCATCGGCGCCGGCCAGGGCGGCGGCGGCCTTGTGGTGGGGGCTGTCGCGGCGGTCGGCGGTGACGACGCGGCCGCCGCCGGCGGACGGCATCTCGCCCTCGCCGCGCCACAGCCGCATCACCCGCCGCAGGTAGCCCTCGCCGCGGACGGCATCGCCGGAGTGGTAGCGCCGCACCGCCTCCGCCCAGTCGCCGTGCTGGTCGTAGAGCTGGCGCAGGTACATGGCGCCGTAGGAGACGTTGGAGACCGGCTCCAGTGCCTCGGTGACGGTGCGGAAGCCGCTTGCGTGCCAGGCCATGGAGACCTGCATGCAGCCGATGTCCACCTGCCGGATGCCGCTGCGCAGGGCGGCGGCGGCGGTGGCGCGGGCTTCCTCGCGGCTGGCGTGGTAGCTGCCGGTGCCGGCAATGTTGAGCGTCCACGGCCAGGCCCGCAGGGCGCCGGCGGTGCGGTCCCAGCGGCCGCTTTCGGCCAGCATGATGGCCCGCAGCAGGCCGGCGGGGATCTGCAGGGCGCGTTCCTGGCGGTCGGCCTCGGCCAGGCACTGCTCGCCCAGGCTGAGGGTTTCCGGCGCGGCATCGGCGGGCAGGTCGGGCGGCGGCAGGTCTTCCGGGTCTTCCGGCGGCTCGGCGATCACCGCCGGCAGCGCCTGGGCCGGCGCCTGCGCGGCGGCAGGGGCCGGGGTGACGCCGCCCCCCAGCACCCCCACCCCCCCGCCGGCACCCCCCAGTTTGCCGGCGGCAGCCGGCGCCGTCATGGCGGCAGCCGTGACGCTCCATCCGCGGGCGCCGCCAAGGCGGTGCCGCTGCGCGATGTCCGGTGTATCCCGCAAAACCCCTCACCCCTCTCCAGACGCGCCGACTTTACCGAAAGTCGTAGCCTCTCGTCCATCCGACCTTCGGCCGGTCGGGGACGGTTTTGCGACAGTCTAGCGCCGAGGGAGTTGCTAAAGCCTTTGCGCCCGCCGCGCCTTCACGGCGGCGCGGTGCAGCCGGCGCAGGGCGGCGAGGTCGCAGCGCGGCCCGCCGACGCTGCGTGGCGGCGCGGCGATGACGCGGCAGGGGGCGCCGGGCTCGCCCAGGTCCGACAGCACGGCGACGGCGCCGGCGAAGTCGTGGCCTTCGGAGTAGGGGGTCACCGTCGCCACCACCGGCACCCCGGCGCCAACCGCCGCCGCCACGCCGATGGCGCTGTCCTCCAGCGCCAGGCATTCCTCCGGGGCCAGCCGCAGACGGGCGGCGGCGCGGCGGTAGATGTCCGGGTGCGGCTTGCGGTAGGTGGCGTCCTCGTGGCCGAGGAAGGCGTGGAACCACTCCGGCGCCTGCGGGTCGAGGCAGCATTCCAGCACCCGCCGGGCGATGGCGCGGCGGCTGGTGGTGGCGATGGCGATGCGCAGGCGGGCGGCGCGGGCCTCGGCCACCAGGGTGCGGATGCCCGGCCGCAGGGGGATTTCGCCGGCTTCCAGAATGTCGCGGTAGAGGCGGTCCTTGGCGCCGTGCAGGCGGTCAAGCAGGGACGTGGCCTGTTCGCCCTTCAGCAGCTCCGGCCGGTGGTCGGCCAGCCAGGCGGTGAGGCGGTTGCGGCCGCCGGCGATCTCCAGCAGGCCCGACCATGTGGCGGCGTCCCACCGCCAGTCCATGCCCTCCGCCGCGAAGGCCCGGTTGAAGGCCTCGCGATGGGCCTCCTCGGTCTCGGCGATGGTGCCGTCGAGGTCGAAGATGATCGCCTTCAGGGTGGGCACGGGGGGCGCGGTCTCTCATCGGCGGGCGGCCGTGGCTGGCCGCCCCTGGACCCTTCTTAGCCGGAAGCGCCGGCCGAGGCAAACGACTCGGGGCGGCGGCGCGGCCCCGTCACACCCACACGCGCTTGCCGTGCAGATAGGCGCCGACCTTGCGGTCTTCCTTGATGATGTGCTCGACCAGCCAGGCGGCCAGGAAGTCGATGAGTTCCTGCTTCACCGCGTCGGTGGGGGTGCGCACGTAGCGCTCCGCCATCACCAGCACCTGCCGGGTCAGCGCCTGATGAATGGCGCGGTGCCGTTCATAGTCCGGATAGCCGCAGCCCTTCATCACCGCCTCCTCGCGGCTGAAGTGCTCCTTCGTATACTGCACCAGCTCCAGAATGATCTTGCCCACCACCCGGTCAGGTTTGCGGCCGTCGATGGCATCCTGAAGGTCGTTCACGAACTGGATCAGCTTCTTATGATCGCCGTCGATCCCAGGATCGCCGACGCTCAGTGCGTCCCGCCACGCCAGAAGCGGCATGCTCTTCCCCCTCACGGTCCAACGGGGTAAGCCCCACCACAATTCTCTTATGGCATTTTCAACCGGCACGCCAAAGGGAAACTTGCGACCCCTGTCCTCTCCCCGCCATCAGACAGGGTGACGAAAGTAAGGGCATACTGGTCAAGCGGCGGCGGCTCGGGTAAATTCCGCCGCCATGTCGACCTTCTACAGCCTTGCGTGGCCGCTGGTGCGGCGCCTCGATCCCGAAACCGCCCACCGTCTGGCGGTTCGGGCCCTGTCCTGCGGCCTGGTCCGATCGGATAAGCGGCCGGACGATCCGGTCCTCGCCACCCGCGTGTGGGGCCGCGAGTTCAGCAACCCGATCGGCCTGGCCGCCGGCTTCGACAAACACGCCGAATGCCCGCACGCCCTGGGGCGACTCGGCTTCGGCTTCGTCGAGGTGGGGGGTGTCACGCCGCGCCCGCAGCCCGGCAACGCCCGCCCGCGGGTGTTCCGGCTGGAGGAGGACGCGGCGGTCATCAACCGCTTCGGCCTCAACAGCGACGGCATGGAGGCGGTGGCGGCGCGGCTGGCCCGGCACCGCGCCTACGGCCGCACCATCATCGGCATCAACCTTGGCCGCAACAAGGAAACCGACGACCCGACCGCCGATTACGAGCGGCTGATCCGCCGGCTGGCGCCGCTGGCCGACTTCCTGACACTGAATGTCTCCAGCCCCAACACGCCGGGCCTGCGCGCCCTGCAGGGCCGCGAGCCGCTGACCGAGCTGCTGCGCCGCGCCACCGCGGCGCTGCCGGCCGCCGACGCGCCGCCGCTGCTGCTGAAGATCGCCCCCGACCTGACCGAGGAGGATGAGGCCGACATCGCCGCCGTGGTGCTGGCGGAAGGGGTCGACGGCCTCATCGTCTCCAACACCACCATCGAGCGGCCGGAGAGCCTGCGCTCCGCCCATCGCGGCGAGACCGGCGGCCTGTCCGGCCGGCCGCTGTTCGAGCGGTCGACGGCGCTGCTCGGCCGCATGGCGCGGGCGACGGAAGGGCGGTTCCCGCTGGTCGGCGTCGGCGGAGTCGCCTCCGGCCGCGATGCCTATGCCAAGATTCGCGCCGGCGCGTCGCTGGTGCAGCTCTATACGGCGTTCATCTACGGCGGGCCGCCGCTGGTGTCCGCCATCAAGGCCGAACTGGCCGAGTGCCTGAAGGCCGACGGCTTCGCCTCGGTGGCCGAGGCGGTCGGCGCCGATCACCGCTAGGACAGGGACCGCACGCCATGGCCAAGGACGACGACAAGAAGGCCCTGCGCGACCGCGACGGGCCGCTGCCGCTGGTGATGAACCGCGAGGCGGCGGAGCCCTACTACTGGGGCGACGGGCCGCACCGCAGCCAGGCCTGGCGCCTGCTCGACGGCACCGACCTGACGGTGACCGAGGAAGTCATGCCGCCCGGCGCCGCCGAACAGCGCCACAGCCACACCTTCGCCCGCCAGTATTTCTATGTGCTGGAAGGGGAGGCGGTGATGGCGGTGGCGGAACGCACCTACACGCTGAAGCAGGGCGACGGCATCCACGTTTCGCCCAAGCAGGCGCACCAGATCCGCAACGAGTCGGACGCCGACGTGCGTTTCCTGGTGATCGCCGCGCCGCGCGCCACCGGCGACCGCACGCCGCGCTGACGGCCGCCGCCGCCGCGGCGTCCCGCCCGACCATTCCCTGCCACGTCGCCCCGACCGCCGTCGGCGGGCGGCTGTCGGCATTTCACAACGACTGGAGCCTCCCCATGCGCCTTTCCGGCAAGGTCACCATCGTCACCGGCGCCGCTGCCGGCATCGGTCTCGCCTGCGCCCGCCGCTTTGCCGCCGAGGGCGCGCCGGTGGTGCTGTCCGACGTCAACGAGCAACGCGGCGAAGCGGCGGCCGAGGTGCTGCGGGACGAGGGCCGGCAGGCGCTGTTCGTGCGCTGCGACGTCGGCAGCAAGGCGCAGGTGGACAGTCTGGTGGCGGCGGCGGTGGATGCCTTCGGCCGCGTCGATGCGCTGGTCGCCAACGCCGGCATCGTCCACGGCTGCGACTTCCTCGACCTGACGGAGGAGGATTTCGACCGCGTGCTGCGCGTCAACCTGAAGGGCGTGTTCCTGTGCTGTCAGGCGGTGGCGCGGCAGATGGTGGCGCAGGGCGGCGGCGGCGCCATCGTCACCATGTCGTCGGTGAACGCCGTCATGGCGATCCCGACCATCACCCCCTACGTGGTGTCCAAGGGCGGCGTCAACCAGCTGACCAAGGTCATGGCCCTGGCGCTGGCCGACAAGGGCATCCGGGTCAACGCGGTCGGCCCCGGCTCGATCATGACCGAGGTGTTCCAGAGCGTCGCCACCGACCGCGCCGCCATGACCAAGATCCTCAGCCGCACGCCGCTCGGCCGGGTCGGCGACCCGGACGAGATCGCCGCCGTCGCCGCCTTCCTGGCCAGCGACGACGCCAGCTACGTCACCGGCCAGTGCATCTATGCCGACGGCGGCCGGCTGGCGCTGAACTACACGGTGCCGGTGGCCGAGGACTGATCCCGCTTGGGCCGGGCGGCGGACAAGGCCGCTCAGTCGCCCTCGTACTCATAGGCGCCGAGGTCGGGGGCGGTGCCGGTCTGGCGGCGGGGGGCGCCGGCCAGCGGGTGGACGTAGACATGGGTCGGCGTCAGGCTGGTGCCGTCGGGGGCGCTGCCGGCGTCCCGCCCGGCATCCACCGCCGGCGAGCGGGCGGTGAGGTGGAAATCCAGCTGCAGCGGGTCGCGGAAGCCGAGCGAGGCGCCGGCCCCGCCGCCGCTGCCGCCGTCGGCGATCATCGACTTGGCGACGCTGAGGATCTGCGACGGCTTCTCCATCACCGTCGCCACCGCCCCCTTCTCGCCGATGCGCGCCGGCACGTGCAGGAACGCCTCCTGCCGGTGCGGCCCCTGCACCAGCGTGCCCGGCCCCTGATAGAGGTTGTTCACCAGCAGCGCCGGCTCGGTGCCGTGGTTGGCGACGAAGATGCCGTCGCCGTTCTGGTTGATGAGGGTGTTGTGGGCCATGGACAGGGTGCCGAGGGGCTGGTTCTTCTTCTCCGCCCCGAACGACACCAGGGTGTAGTTGTCGGTGCCCGGCCCCTGCTGCAGCACGTTGCCGATCACCACGCTGTCGCCGCCCTCCGGCAGGTCGATGAGGTAGCTGGAGGTGCCGTCGATCATGTCGGCGATCTCGTTGTAGGCGATGACGTTGCGGGCGGCACGACTTTTCACGTTGTGGCCGCGCACGGCATGGTGGACCGACGAGAACCGCAGCTCGAAGCTGGCGGCGCGGCCGATGTAGATGTTGTGGCCGACGCGGTAGGACCCGCTGACCGTCTCGCCGTTGCGGTAGAACTCGCTGTTCTCGATGACGATGCGGGCGGTGCCCTCGTTGCCCGACAGGATGCCCATCTGGTTGTCGTGGAACACGCTGTCGCGCACGGTCAGCGGCCCGGCGCCTTCCAGGCGGATGCCGGCGCCGTTCTTGTCGGCGGATTCGGCGCCGGAGAACTGGATGCCGCTGATGGTCACGTCGCCGCCGGTGACCAGCCAGACCGCCTTGCCGCGGGCGGTGGCGCCGTTGCTCTTCATGTGGGCGAGGCCGCCGGTGGAGCGGATGGTCAGGTCGTTGGCGCGCCAGACGGCGACGTCGCCTTCATAGACCCCGGCGGCGATCACCACCTCGTCACCGTCGCGGACGTCGCGGGCGGCGTCGCTCGGCCGCTCGTACTGGCGGCCCGGCCCCACCTCCAGCACGCGGGCGAGGGCGTCGGCGGCCGACAGCAGGCAGGCGCCCGCAACGATGACGGCGGCGGCGACGGTGGCCGGGGCAGGGCGGCGGAGCAGGGTCATGGCGGTCTCCCGGACGGGCTCAGGCAACGCGGGCGGTGGTGGTGGCGGCGCCGCCGTCCGCCGCGCGACCATCGGCAGCGGCGGTGCCGGCGGCCGGGGCGGCGGCGCCGGTGAGCATCAGGCTGCGGATCTCCGACGGCGTCGCGAAGCTGCCGCCCATGCTGTCGCGGAACCAGGTGGCATAGGCGCGGATGGTGGCGAGGAAGGCGGTGCGCTGGCTTTCGCTGCGCACATAGGGCGTGTGCCCCACCGCCACCGACGGGCTGTGGTAGGTGAGGGTGAAGACCTGCACGCCGTCCTTCAGCAGGGCGCGGGTCAGGCGCTGCATCTCGGCCAGGGTGCAGCCTTCCGGCGACAGGCGCACGCGCTCGAACAGGCCGCTACGGGCGAGGATGCCGGGCAGGTGCAGGCGCATGCCGAGCGGCCGCGTCACCGGCCCGTGCAGGCGCGGGCCCAGCCGCCGCAGCAGGCCGCAGAAGCCGCTGGTCAGCGGCAGCTCCAGCAGCGATCCGCCGGGGCCGAACCAGTAGGGCCGCACCGGCACCGCCCGGTAGTCGGGGCCGCCGTCGTCGCCGAAGCTCACCCACGGCACCACGCTGGCGTCCATGGTGTAGCCGAGGCCGTGCAGGATGGCCGAGGTGTTCGGCCCGGCGCCGTAGCGCCCGGCCTTGTAGAGGGTGGGGCGTCGGCCCATGGCGTCGGCGATGACGTCGGTCAGCAGCGACAGCTTGGCATGCTCCAGCTCCGGCGGCAGGTTGCCGGCGTAGGAAGTGGTGCTGGTGACGATCTCGGCATCGGGCGGGTTGACCCACGGGTGCAGGTGGGTGCCGACTTCGCAGCGGCCTTCGTCCTGCAGCCGCCGCAGGATGCGCGCCGACGACGGCGTCGCCGCCACCGGATGGTCGATGACATAGGCCGGCTTCAGGCCGAGGCGGTCATAGACCGCCTCGTGCGAGGCCTCCAGCGCCTCGACGGCGGTGACGCCGCGGTTGCCGCGCGACAGCGGCCGGGTCCAGTCGAACTCCTCCTCGGTGTCGACGATCACCGCCAGCACCGGGCGGTGGCCGGGCGGCAGCGCGGCCGGACGATGGGTGGCGGTGTCGAACATGCAGCAGCGTCTCCCTTGGCGGAGCGGACGACCGGCGGCCGGCGGCGTCACGCCCAGTCGGCATTCAGGTGGCGGTACAGCGCTTCCAGGGTCAGGGCGCGGTTGAGCTGGGCGGCATCGTGCAGCGCCTCCAGCCGCATCAGGCGGCCGGCATAGGAAAGGCCGGAGCCGAACACCGCCCCCACCCGCCCCGGCGCCAGCAGCGCCGGCAGCGGCTGCGGCCGGCGGCGCAGGCCGTAGCCGCGGGCCCGCAGCCACGGCGGCCGCACGTAGGTCAGGCTCTCGCGCACCATGCGGGCGAGCGGCGGGCGGCGGTCGAAGGCATGGCCGTAGGCCGAGCCGTAGGCGGCCAGCGCCGGGTCGGCGAGGCGGATGATCATGGCCTGCAGGCGGCCGAAGTTCTTGTGCGGGCGCGGGCTCGCCAGCGCCGCGCCCACCACCTCGGGGTCGGCGAAGGGCGTCAGGCCGTGGCCCAGGCGGGCGTTGACGCTGGTGTTGTGGCCCATCCACCAGCGGCAGCGGAAGTAGGGGTACAGCGCCTCGATGCGCTGGCGGTCGAGCGGCTGGTCCGGCGCGGTGCCGAAGGTGTCGGCGATGCGGCGGGCGAAGCTGCGGCCGTAGACCGCTTCGTCGAAGCTGGCGCCGGCGGTGGCGGGATCGTACTGGCGCCAGAACACCCGCCGCATCTCGTCGGCGGTCAGCGCCCGGTCGGACAGGTAGAAGAAGTTGCGGAACACCTCGCCGCCGCCGCCGTTCAGCGCCAGGCGGCCGCCGGCGCAGCGGGCGCTGCGGGTGGCGAGGTCGGCGCCGCTGTCGAAGATGCCGTCGCAGGGGTAGCCGTCGAAGGCGAACAGGTTGCGGCG
The DNA here is from genome assembly GCF_039523075.1 of Caenispirillum bisanense. NCBI lineage: Bacteria > Pseudomonadati > Pseudomonadota > Alphaproteobacteria > Rhodospirillales > Novispirillaceae > Caenispirillum > Caenispirillum bisanense. The sequence continues at coordinate 57,777 of NZ_BAAAEP010000024.1, read as the reverse complement.
CACGATCTCCGCCTGGGCCGCCGGCTCGGGCAGCGGCAGGGCGGACTTGTCGGTGTGGTCGAGGGCGAGCTTCTCGCCGGCGCAGATGGCGCGCGCCACCCGCACGTCGTCGCTGTCGGCGCGGCCGTAGACGTGCAGGCCCGGCGTGCTGCCGTGGCGCCGCAGCAGGGCCAGGATCAGCCGGCTGTCGTAGCCGCCGGACAGGGCGGTGTCGGCCCGGTCGGGGAAGCCGCGCACGATGTCGGCGAAGCGGTCGTCCAGGATGGCGAGGCAGCGCTCGGCGCTCTGCTCCAGGGTTTCGCCGCCGTTGGGCTCGGGCAGCGGGCAGGGGCGGCTTTCGGTGAACTGGCGGCCGTCGCGGTCGGTGGTGGTGCGGCTGGCGGGGCCGAGCAGGCTGATTTCCCGCAGCGGCGTGATGCCGCCGTGGGGGGCGCCGTGGAACACGTAGTCCCAGGCGGCGGTGACGTCGACGCTGCGGCGCGGCAGTCCCTCCGCCAGGGCGAGGAACGACGACGACACCAGCCGCCCGCCGTCGGCGGCATAGAGGTGGAAGGTGCCGGTGCGGTCGCTGAACACCACCAGCCGGCCGCGCACCAGGGCGGCGACGGCGAAGCAGCCCCACAGCAGCGCCTCGGCCACCGTGCCGGCGGCAATGTCGCGCAGCAGCGCCGGCAGCGCCGCCGAGCCGCAGGCGCCGCGATAGAACAGGGTGCCGGCGGCGACGATGGCGCCGCCTTCGGTGCCGTCGGGGGCGCTGGCGCACTCATACACCAGGGGGCCGCCGCCGCCGGCCAGCGGCGGGCAGACGCCGATGATGCCGGCGCTGCCCGCCAGCCGCAGGGGGGCGGCGAAGCCCTGGCGGCGCAGGCCGTCTTCCAGGCGCTCGGCGGCGGCGGTCAGGCGGTCCAGCGGCAGCCCGGAAACGGCGTAGAGCGCGCCCATCGGGTCACTGCTTCCCGGTCGGATATTCGATCAGGTAGTCGTAGAAGCGCTTGATCTCGCCCGAGGCCTGCCAGGTGGCCCCGGCGCCCATGTGGCGGTAATAGACCGGCATGTACTGCATGCCGCCGGTGGTGGAGCAGGTGGTGGATTCATCGCGGAACCACTGCACATGCCAGACGCCGACCGGGTTGTGGGACAACTCCTCGCCGTTCACCCACATCAGCTTGCGGAAGGCGCAGAAGTAGCGCAGGCCGATCCAGGTGTCGTCGTTGAAGGCGCGGCCGAACTTTTCCATGATGAAGTCATGGGTCTGGCGGTCGGGAATGACCGCCAGCCGGCCCTGGGCGCCCTTGTAGTGGCGGGTGGTGGCCAGCTTGGCCGCCTGGCTCCAGCGCAGGCCCGTCTCGGTGGTGTCGATGAGCGCGAAGTAGGACTTGGTGTGCGGGTTCCAGTAGGGACCGACGATGCGCTCCTTGCCCGAGGCCGCGGCCGGGCCGGCGGCCAGGGTGGCGGCGCAGACGGCGGCGGCGATGGCGGCGATGGCCTTCCTGAACATGACGGGTCGCTCCGCTGTGGCACCGGCGATGATGGTAGGGAGCCGGCCGCGGCGGCGTCCATTCGGCTTCATGACGTACCTCTTATTGGAAGGCCGGCGAGCGGGCGGTTCCGGCGGCGACGGCGGCGGCCGGGGCCACCTCGTGCAGCAGCTGCTCGAAGGCCAGGAACTGGCGCGAGCGGGCATGGGCGGGCGCGGCGGCGGCGGGCGGGGGGGGGGGGGGGGGGGGGGGCCCCCCCCCCCCCCCCCGCCCCGCCCCCCCCCCCCCCCCGCCCCCCCCGCCGCCGCCTTCACCGCCGGCGGCGGCGGGGCGGCGGCAGGCGCGGCGGGCGGTGCCCTGGCGGCCTTCGATGCGGAGATGCTGGAAGACACCATCGCCCGCGCCGTCGCCCGCGAGGTCAACCCCCTGCGCGAGCAGCTGGAGGCTTACGAGGAGAAGGTGCGGCTGCACGACATCCTCGGCGGGCTCGGCTGGATCGCCGGGCTGACCGGCATCGCCTTCTACATCCTCGCCCGCCGTCGCAGCGGCGGCTGACACGGAAAAGGGGCGCCGCCGGGTTCCGGCTGGCGCCCCTTGTCGCATGTGGCCGCTGGCGGCCGGGAGCCGGTCAGCGGCTGACCAGATGCTCGCCCAGGTGCTGGCGGACGTTCTGGCTCATGGCGGCGTCGAAGTCCTGCATCAGGTCGACCACCAGGCTGTACCACATCTCCTCGCGCTCGTTCAGGCTGGCCTTCTCGCCGAGGGTGCGGGAGCGGTGGCCCTCGGTGGTGGCGCTGGCGATGACGGTGCGGTCGCGCAGCACTTCCACGTCGGCATGGATGTGGGCGGTGTAGCGCCAGGCCTGTTCATCGGTCAGGAAGCCGCGCACGCCGGCCTGGGTCTGTAGCCGTTCCTCGCGCACGCTGGCGTCGCGGATGACGAACCGCACCACCCGCAGGCCGCCCACGTCGCCCGGCACGCCGCTCTGGCCGGAAACGGTGATGCGGTCCTGCGCCCAGGTGCGCAGGGCGCGTTCGGGCGGCAGCGGCATCAGGTGTTCCACGAACGGCGGCTGGAAGCTGGGCTGGAAGTCCGACGCCACCACCATGTCGTTGGCCTGGAACATCATGGCCGGCTTGTTGGTGTAGCGGATGTCGGCGAATTCGGGCACCGGCGGCGCCTGGGTGCAGGCGGCGACCAGGGTGGCGGCAAGGCCGGCGGCGAGCCAGCCGCGCAGGCGGCCGGCGAAGCGGGCGATGATGGCGGTCATGCAGGCGCAATCCCTTGCTCTGGAACGATTGACGGCATTCTTGCACGGCGGCGCGGGGCGTTGAAGACTCGTTAACGCGCGCGGCGGCATACTGCCCCTGTCGATTCGGTTCTCGTCCACAAGGAGACCCCGCCGTGATGCGTCGCTTCCGTCTGCTGGCTGCCGCCGTCGTGGCTGTTGCCGGCTCCGTCGCGCTCGGCGGCTGTGCGCAGGAACCGCCGCCGCCGCTCGATCCGGCCTTCGTGGCGGAACTGGCGAAGCCGCGCTTCTGCTACCGCACCCTGGCGGCGGTCACCTGCTATGACGCGCCCAGCACCAACCAGCACGACACGTTGGTCGGAACCTCGCTGCCGCGCGTTGTTACCCTGCCGCCGCCGCAGCCGCCGGCGCTTTCCGGGCCGGTGATGCTGCCGCCGGAATAGGTCTGGCCGGGGCGTTTCGGCTTGCCCTGGGCAGCGGTCCGGTCAACAATGATGACGGACTGGTTACAACGGAGGCGACCCGGACCCACATGGCACAGGTCATCCGTCTCGCAGACCGCCGCAAGCGCGGTGCGCCGGTGTACTTCAACCGGTCGGAACTGAACGCGCTGCTCGCCGTCTACAGCCGCCAGGTCGCCAAGGGCGAATGGCGCGACTACGGCATTGCCCACGACATCGGCATGGCCCGATTCTCGGTGCATCGCCACACCCACGAAAGCCCGCAGTTCACCCTGGTGAAGATGGCGCCCAAGGGCCCCAACGCCAAGCCGGAATACGTGCTGTTCGCCGGCGAAACCCGCCTGCGCCGCGGCACCAGCCTGCTGGACGTGCTGAGCGTGTTCGACAAGCCGCTGCGCCTGATCTCCCCCTGAGCCCGAGCGGCCGTCAGGACGCGCCCTTATTCCCAGCGGTAGACATCCATGCGCAGGGCCGCGAAGTCGGTGCTGCGGTGGACCAGCGTTGCCGCCGCGCCGCCGGCCGCCCCTTGCGCTGCCGGCAGGGGCAGGAAGTGTTCCGGGCTCGGGTGGTTGGCGGCGGCGTGGGGCAGGGTGAGCCAGTCGTCCAGCGTCTCCCCCGCCGTCACCCGCGCCGCCACCGCATCGGCGAAGTCCTCCACCCACGGCAGGCCGGGACCGCCACGGCGGCGCCAGTCGATGGCCCGCAGGGTGTGGGTGACGGCGCCGCTGCCGACGATCATCACCCCCTCATCCCGCAGCGGCGCCAGCGCCGCGCCCAGGCGGCGGTGCCAGGCGGCATCGCGGTCGGGGACCACCGAGACCTGGAACACCGGCACGTCGGCCGCCGGCCGCAGCAGCGCCAGCGGCACCCAGGCGCCATGGTCGAGGCCGCGCTCCGCCGGCGGCGCCGGGTCGAGCCCGGCCGCCGCCAGCAGCTCGTGCGCCCGCCGGGCCAGCGCCGGGGCGCCGGGGGCGGCGTAGCGCTGGGCGTACAGGTCGGCCGGGAAGCCGTAAAAGTCGTGGATGGTGGCGGGCTGCGGCGCCGCATCGACGGTCGGCGCCGTCGTCTCCCAGTGGGCGGAGATCACCAGCACCGCCGCCGGCACCGGCAACGCGGCGCCAAGGGCCCGCAGGGCGGCATGGGCGGGGATGGGGTCCAGCACCAGGGTGGGGGAACCGTGGCTGACGAACAGGACTGACGGGCGCATGGCGATGACCTCCGGGTTGCTGTCCTGAAGGTAGGGCAGCGGCGCGGCGGTGTCGGCAGCGACGGCGGACCCGGACCGTTCACCGGGTGGAAACAGTGCCGCGCCTCAGCACGGCCCCGGCATGACCCAGCCGATGTGGCGCCCGCTGGCCGACACGGCGGCGCTGGCCGGCCCGCAGCCGGGCGGCGGCTCGGTTTCGGCGAGGCGGGCGAACACCGGGCCTTCCGGCGGGGCATCGGCGGGCAGGGCCTCGATGCGCTCCACCGCCATGCCCTGCGACGGCGCCAGGCAATCCCACCGGCGGCCATCCGGCGCCCGCAGGTGGACGCCCACCACCCCGGTCCGCACCGGCCAGGCCTGGGTCGCCATGGCGGCGGGTTCGCCGCTGGCGTCCATGCAGGCGGTGACGGCGGGCAGGAAGTCGGCCAGCCATGCCGTCCACAGCCAGCCCGGCGGCGGCGACTCGTAGACCGTGGCGGGGGCGGGATTGTTCACCCGCTGCGCCAGCCGCTGGCCGTATTCGGCGCCGCTGCGGCTGAGCTGCTGGAACGGCGGCTGGTGGCCGCACGACGAGGCGACGGCGCCAAGACCGAGGCCGACGACGGCGGCGACCGGCAGCAGGATGCGGCGGGACAGCAGGCGCATCATCAGGTTCCGGCCGCCTCTTTCGGCTGCGGCAGGCGCACCCAGTCGGGCAGTGCCACCGTCACCGCCACGCCGTCGGCGGTGAGCGGCGCCTCGCGGTGCTCCAGCCGCACCAGGGCCAGGGCGCGGCCGGACACGCTGGTGCGCACCTCGCCGGCCTCCTTGCCGTCGGCGGTGAGCAGGGGCGTGCCCGGCGCCGCCGTGTGGCCGGGGGGCAGGGTCAGCGGCAGCAGGCGCTTCTTGGTCAGGCCGCGGTACTTGGTGCGGGCGGTGAGTTCCTGGCCGACGTAGCAGCCCTTCTTGAAGTCGACGCCGTTCAGTTCGTCGAAGCCCGACTCCAGCAGCAGGCCCTTTTCCACCTCGATGTCGCGGCTGCCGTCGGGCAGGCCGAGGCCGATGCGCAGGGCCTCGTAGTCGTCCCGGCCGGCCGGCACGGCGCCCAGGTCGGCGAGGACGGCGGCGGCCCGCTCCGTCGGGGCGATGACGCGCAGCGGCGCCCCGGCCAGGCGCGGGTCGGTGAAGGCGATGCCGTCGCCGTCGCCGCCCGGCAGCGGCAGTACGGCGCCGGGGGCGTTCTCCGGCAGGCCCAGGCGGGCGGCGGCCCCGGCACCGAACACCGCCGCCACCTCCCAGCCCTCGGCGACGGCGATCTGTACCTTGGCGCGCAGGCGATAGCGCGACAGGCGGGTCTTCAGGTCGTCCAGGCGGGCCTGTTCGGCTTCAAGGAACAGCGTCTCGCCCATCTCGACGATGACCATGTCGTGCAGGAACTTGCCCTGCGGCGTCAGCAGCGCCGCCCACACGGCGCGGTCGGGCGCCACCTTGGTGACGTCGTTGGAAACCAGCCCCTGCAGGAAAGTGCGGCGGTCCTCGCCGGCGATGGTGAGGAGGCCGCGGTGTTCCAGAACGGTGTAGCGGATGTCGGCCATGGCCTGCCCTTCGCGATCATTCGTGGCGACTCGTTGCGCCAAAGGTGGCGCCATGGGCCGCGCTTGGCAAGGCTTGCGGCGGTGGCCTATAACGGCGGCTCCGCTGACTGCACGGTTGTCCGATGAAAGTCTGCCTGTTCGACGACTCCGTTCCCTTCGACGCCTGGACGCCGGCCCGCGCCCCCCTGGGCGGCGCCGAGAAGGCCTTCGCCCTGCTGCCGGGGCCGCTGGCCGGGCGCGGGCACGAGGTCCACGTCTACAACCGCTGTCAGTACTCCATGCCCATCGACAATGCGCGCTGGCACAACCCGGAGGCGCCGCGCCCGCTGGAGGCCGACGCCCTGATCGCCTTCCGCCGGCCGTCGCTGCTGGAAACGGTGCGCCGCCCCGGCCGCCGCCTGCTGTGGGTGACGGCGGCGCCGGAATACCTCGGCAAGGCGGCGGCGAAGTCCATCCTCGGCGCCATGCAGCCGACGCTGGTGTTCATCGGCGACACTCAGAAGGCCCGGCACAAGGGCGACGGTGTCGTCATCCGCCCCGGCGTGGCGCCCGCCTACCACCGCACCCCGGCGACGCCCGACGAAGCCGGGCCGCCCCGCGCCGTGGTCACCACCCACCCGAGCCACGGCCTCGACTGGCTGCTCGACCTGTGGATGGACGAGGTGCGGCCGCAGGTGCCGGAGGCGTTGCTCGACGTCTATTCCGCCAGCCTGCACAAGGCGATGATCGACCCCGAGGCGGCGCCGGAAGACCTGCGGCCGCTGGTCGCCCGCTGCCTGCGCGGCCAGGACCATGGCGTCGCGGTGCTGGAGCCCATGGGCGACGAAGGCATGGCCAAGGCCTATCGCACGGCGCGGGTCCACCTCTACCCCGGCCACCCCGACGACATGGCGTGCTGGACCCTGGCCGACAGCCAGGCGGCCGGCTGCCCGGCGGTGGCGCGCGGCTATCCGGCGGTGGCGGAGCGGGTGGACAACGGCCAGACCGGCTATCTGGTGCCCGATGCCAGCGCCTTCGCCAACGTGGCGGTGGAGCTGCTGCGCAACGACGCCATGCACGCCAGCCTGTCGGAAGCCGCCCGCGCCCCCCAGCGCCGCCGCACCTGGCAGGCGGCGGCGGCGGAGATGGACCAGCTGCTGCGGCGGCTGCCCGCCGGCTGAGGCGGGCGGGGCGGGGCGGCCCTTGCGGCGCCGCCGTCGCTGTGCCATGAAAACCACCCCGCTGCCGGAACCACCGCCATGAACCCCCTCATCCGCCTTGTCGATTCCCTCGTCCGCCTGAAGGGCTACCAGGTCCGCCGCGACAACGGCCTCGGCCTCGGCGGCATGCGGATGGTGCGGCGGGCCCTGGACGACGGGCAGGCGGGCGAGGCGGTCGCGGCGCTGGAGGATCGTCCTCGCCCGGCGGCCCCGCCGGCCGGGGACCTTGATGCCCTGCACGTCTGCCTGCGCACCTGCCTGCGCGAGAACCGCAACGTAAACCCCAAGCCGCGCCTGACCGGCAGCAGCCTGGAGGAACTGACCCTGCGCTGCACCCTGTCGCTGGTGCGGTCGCTCAACCACGCCGCCCGCCACGGCGGCGGCGGCGTCAGCCTGCGGGTGCTGGACGACCGGTCCGATGCCGCCCCGCTCGCCCGCCTGCGGCAGGTGCTGGCGGAGGCCGACGCCGCCGTGCCGGTGGAGGTGGTGACCACCGCCGAACCCGGCCAGGGGCCGTCGCTGCACCAGCAGTTCGACTGGGCGCGGCAGCAGGACGGCCTGACCTATTTCGTTGAGGACGACTGGCTGCACGAGACCGACGGCGTGCTCGCCATGTGGGACTTCTACCGCGACATGGCGGCGCGCTGCGGCAGCCATCTGGTGATCGCCCCGCAGGAGCACGGCTCGCTCTACATGGACCATCCGCCGTCCTACATCGTGCTCGGCCGCGACCGGCGCTGGCGCACCATCCACAACGCCACCCACACCCTGTTCACCCACGGCCGGGTGGTGCGCGAGCAGTGGGAGTGCTTCGAGAACACCCGTTTCGTCGGCACCCGCAAGCGGGCGCTGGGCAGCGAGCGGCAGACCACCAACCGGCTGTTCGACCGCATGCCGGCCTTCAGCCCGCTGGCCCCGGCCGCCGTGCACCTGCAGTACGACGAGATCCTGCCGCCGTTCTTCGACTGGCGCCCGCTGTGGGAGCGCAACGACGTGTCCCATCGCGTCGCCGCCGTTTCCGCGCCGGCCGGCTGAGCGGCGGGCGGACGGACGCGCGATCATGACCCGGCGGCTGCTGTTCATCACCTCCAACCAGATCGGCGACGCGGTGCTGTCGACCGGCGTGCTCGCCCACCTGCTGCGGCAGGAACCGGACCTGCGGGTGACGGTGGCCTGCGGCACGGTGCCGCAGCAACTGTTCGCCGCCGTGCCGAACCTGGACCGCCTGCTGGTGGTCCGCAAGCGCAAGCGCGCCGGCCATTGGCGCGAACTGTGGCGGCAGACCGTCGGCACCCGCTGGTGGCGCATCGTCGACATGCGGCGGTCCGCGCTGCCGTGGCTGCTGTGGGCGCGGCATCGCCAGTCGGTGCCGAAGATCGACGGCCTGCACCGGGTGCAACTGGCCGCCGCCGCCCTCGGCCTGCAGGACGATCCGCCGCCGCCGGTGATCTGGACCCGCCCCGAGGACGAGGCGGAGGCCGAACGGCTGCTGCCGGCCGCCGGCGGGCCGGTGCTGGGCGTCGGGCCGACCGCCAACTGGCCCGGCAAGTCGTGGCCCATCGACCACTGGATCGACCTTACCCGCCGCCTGACCGCCGCCGACGGGCCGCTGCCGGGGGCGCGGGTGGCGGTGTTCGGGGCGCCGAACGAGCGCGAGGCGGCGGCGGCGCTGCTGGCGGCGCTGGACGGGCAGGCGGTGGATCTGGTCGGCGGGCCGCACCTGCTGACGGTGGCGGCGGCGCTTGGTCGCTGCCGGCTCTATGTCGGCAACGACAGCGGCCTCATGCACATGGCGGCGGCGGCCGGGGCGCCGACGCTCGGCCTGTTCGGGCCGACCGACGACCGCCTCTACCGCCCGTGGTCGCCGCGCGCCGCCATCGTCCGCACGCCGGAAAGCCTGGAGGACTGGCGCCGCCACATGGCGCGGCCGGAGTTCGACGTTGCCACCACCGGCTCGCTGCTGACCAGCCTGGAAGTGGCGACGGTGGAGCAGGCGGCGCGGCGGCTGTTTTCCGATACGGCCGGCGCGGGAGTATGATAAGCAGGCTGCCGCCCGTCACTGCGCGAAGAACCATGCGTCCGCTGAAGGTCATCCACGTCGCCAACCTGATGCTCCGCGCCAAGGGCGCGGGCTACTTCGGGGTGCCGTTCAAGATCAGCAACGGGCTCGCCCGCGCCGGTCACAACGTGCTGAACTTCAGCGACCGCGACATCGCACGCGCCAGCACCATCTTCCGCACCACCAAGGCCGGCATCAAGGGCGTCAACCGCAAGCTGCTGGAGGTGGCGGCCGACTTCCAGCCCGACCTGGTGCTGTTCGGCCACGCCGACACCATCCGGCCGGAGACGCTGGACCGCCTGCGCCATCTGGTGCCGGGGGTGCATCTGGCGCAGTGGAACGTCGACCCGCTGTTCGAGGCCGATAACGTCGCCCGCATCAACGGCAAGATCGGCCGCGTCGACGTCACCTTCGTGTCCACCGCCGGGCCGACGCTGCGCGACCTGGGGCAGGGGCGCCACCGCGTCGCCTTCCTGCCCAACCCGGTCGACCCCTCCATCGAGCGCGCCCGCTGCTTCGACATGGCCCGCGACGCCCTGGCGGCCGACCTGTTCTTCCCCGCCGGCCTTGGGACCGAGCCGCGCTTTCACGCCGGCCGCACCACCTGCGGCAACGACATCGCGCGGCTGATCCAGGCCCGGCTGCCGGACCTGCGCTGCGACTTCCCCGGCGTCAACGGGGCGCCGCGCAAGTTCGGCCGCGCCTACGAGATCGCCCTGTCCAACGCCGCCATGGGCCTCAACCTCAGCCGGCGCAACGACGTCCACCTTTATACCTCCGACCGCATGGCGCATCTGGCCGGCAGCGGCGTGCTCACCTTCATCGACCGCGCCACCGACTACGGCCAGCTGTTCGGCGAGGACGAACTGGCGTTCTACGGCAGCGAGGACGAGCTGATCGAGCGGCTGGCCTTCTTCCACGCCGACGATGCCGCCCGCCGCCGGGTGGCGGAAGCGGGCTGGGCCGCCTACCGCGCCCTGTTCGACTGCACCCGCGTCGCCGCCTACATGATCGCCGTGCTGTTCGAGGGGCTGGACCCGGAGGCCTATCGGTGGGCGCGCTAGCCTTCCTGCGGCGGCCGGATGTCTTCGCCGCCCTGTTCACCGTCTTCGTCGCCGCCGGCTATCTGGTGCGGCCCAATCCTACCTGGGCCTTTCCGTTCTATGCCCTGATCCTGCCGCTGACCCTGTGGCTGGTGTGGCGGGAGCGGCACGGCGCCGGCTGGCTGCGCGACCCGGCCCTGCTGCTGGCCCTGGCAGCGGCCGGCTGGTATGCGCTGTCGATCCTGTGGAGCGTCGATCCGCTGCCGGGGGCGGCGCGCAAGTCGGCGTCCGGCTGGTTCACCACCAGCGTCTTCCTGCTGGCCGGCACGGCCTTCTTCGCCACCGCCCCGGCGGTGTGGCTGCGGCGGCTGATGCTGGCGGTGCCGGCGGCGGCGGTGGTCAATGCGGTGCTGTCGCTGACCCTGTTCGCCCTCGACGACGGCGGCCAGACCCGGTTGCACGGCTGGGCGGAAACCCGCCACCCTATCCTGGGCGCCAACGTCATGATCTTCGCCGGCGTGCTCGCCCTGCCGCTGCTGGCCCGCGACGAGCCGGCGCGGGTGCGGCTGCTGGCGGCGGCGGCCCTGGTGGCGGTGACGGTCTTCGTGCTGGCGACCGGCAGCCGCGGCCCGACGCTCGCCTGGGGGGCGGTGCTGACTGTCTATGCGGTGCTGGCCGGATCGCGCGCCCTGATCGCCGCGGTGGTGGCGGCCGGCGGGCTGGCGGCGGCGGTGGGGCTGGTGGTGGCCTCGGGCATCGCGCCGGACAGTCTGCCGCTGCCCGAGGTGCTGCGCGGTCTGCTGGCGGCGGCGCAGGACAACCTCAACCGACCCTCCTACCGCATGGAAATCTGGTCCGCCGCCATCGGCCACGGGCTGGAACGGCCGCTGATCGGCCGGGGCATCGCCGAGAACGGCCTCTTCAAGCAGGCCTACAACTTTCCCCACAGCCTGTATGTCTCCGCCTTCTACTACACCGGCGTGGTCGGGCTGGCGCTGGTGCTGGCGCTGCTGGCGACGCTGGCGCGGCGGGCACTTCGCCGGGCCGAGGGGCGGCTGCGGGCGCTGCTGGCGGCGACGCTGACCCTGCCGGCGGTGGCGGGGCTGACCGACCTCGGCTCCATCATCCGCTCGCCCGAAGAAAACTGGTACATCCTGTGGTTGCCGGTGGTGCTGGTGATCGGCCTGACCCGTAGAGCCCGGCAAGAGGATGATCTCCCGTGAGGGTTCTTTTCATCGACAGCACCAGCACCCTCTACCATGGCGGCTCCATGGGGGAGAAGGCGCTGGGCGGCATCGAGACGGCAACGGTGGAACTGTCGCGCCACCTCGCCCGCCTGGGGCACACGGTGGCGGTCGCCAACGCCGTGGCGGCGCCGGTGGAGGTGGCCGGCGTGCGCTGGATGCCGAGGGCAGAGGCGCGCGGCGAGACCGCCGACGTGGTGATCGTCAACAACGACCCCCGCCTGTTTGACGAGGCGCCGCAGGCCTTCCGCGCCGGCGCCCGCGCCGTCACCTGGCTGCACAACCGTCTGCGGGTGGAAAGGACCATCCGCAAGGGGCAAATGGGCGCCTTCCTGCGCTACCGGCCGGAGGTGGTGTTCGTCGGCGACCTGCACCGGCGCGACACCAGCCGCCTACACCCCTTCCGTCGCCGCATCGTCATCCCGCTTGGCGTTTCCGGCGACTTCCTGGCCGCCCCGCCGCTGCCGGCCGAGCCGCCGCCACCGCCGCGCGCCATCTTCACCTCGCAGGCCTATCGCGGCCTCAACGACATGATCGGCCTGTGGATCGACCGCATCCGCCCGGCGGTGCCGCAGGCCGAGTTCCACGTCTACACCGGCAAGCCGGAGCCGGCGCGCAGCGCCGAGGAGATGGCGGCGGCCGGCATCGTGCTGCACCCCCGCGTCGCCAAGCCGGAGCTTGTGGCCGCCCTGCGCGCCAGCCGCGTCATGCTCTACCCCGGCCACAAGGACGAAACCTTCTGCCTGGCCGCCGCCGAAGCCCTCTGCCTGGGCCTGCCGGTGGCGACGCGCGGCATCGGCTCGCTGCGGGAACGGGTGCGCGACGGCATCGACGGCCTGATCGCACCCGACCTCGACCGGCTGGCGGAGGGGGTGATCGCCCTCCTGCGCGACGACGGCGTGTGGACGCGCCTGCACGCCGGCGCCGTCGCCCGCCGCGCCGACAGCGGCTGGGACGCGGTGGCGCAGGCGTGGGATGCGCAGGTGCTGCGGCGGCGCTAGCGTGTTTTCCTTGACCGCCGGCCGCGGCTGACGCTGGATTGAGCGCGGCCCGGACGGGCGGTGGGCCGTCCTTCGACGCACAGGTGGGGAATGGAGCACTTGCGGGTTCTACAGGCCATGGCCGGCGCCGAGCACGGCGGCGCGGAACTGTTCTTCGAGCGGCTGGTGGTGGCGCTGCATCGCGCCGGCATCCAGCAGCACGTCCTGCTGCGCCAGAACGCAGAGCGCGGGCGCAAGCTGCGCGAGGCCGGCCTCAACCCGGTGGAACTGCCCTTCGGCGGCCGTTTCGACTTCCGCACCAAGCCCGCCTTCAAGCGCGAGATCGAGCGGTTCCAGCCCCATGTGGTGCTGACCTGGATGAACCGCGCCACCAGCTTCTGCCCGAAGGCGGAGGGCTTCGTCCACGTCGCCCGCCTGGGCGGTTACTACGACCTGAAATACTATCGCGGCTGCGACCATCTGGTCGGCAACACCCACGACATCGTCGACTATCTGGTGAAGAACGGCTGGCCGGCGGAGCGGGCGCATTACCTGCCCAACTTCGTCAACGCCGAACAGGCGCCGCCGGCGCCGCGCAAGCCCAACTACACCCCAGACACGGTGCCGCTCATCTTCGCCCTCGGCCGCCTGCACGAGAACAAGGGCTTCGACGTGCTGCTGAAGGCGGTGGCGCGGCTGTCCGACTGCTACCTGTGGATCGCCGGCGACGGCCCCCTGCGCCAGCAGCTGGAGGATCAGGCCCAGGCGCTTGGCATCAAGCCGCGGGTGCGGTTCCTCGGCTGGAGGGAGGACGTGGCGGCGCTCTATGCCGCCGCCGACCTGTTCGTCTGCCCGTCCCGGCACGAGCCGCTCGGCAACGTGGTGATCGAGGCCTGGGCCCACGACCGCCCGGTCATCGCCACCGCCAGCCAGGGGCCGGCGAAGCTGATCCGCGACGGCGACAACGGCCTGCTGACGCCGGTGGACGACGTGATCGCGCTGGCCGACGCCATCAAGCGGGCGCTGCGCGACAAGGACCTGCGCGGCCGCCTCGCCGCCGCCGGCCGCGCCGCCTATGAGGCCGAGTTCACCGAGGCGCAGGTGGTGGCGCAGTACCGCGACTTCTTCCGTCAGGTGATCGCCGACAAGGCGGTGGCCGCCGCCGTGCCGGTGGAGTAGGGCCATGTGCGGCATCGCCGGAGCCATGAGCCGCGACGGCTCCCCCGTTCCCGCCGCGCTGGTGGAGCGCATGGTGGCCGCCTTCGGCCATCGCGGGCCGGACGGCTCGGGCGTGCACAGCCACGGCGACGTCACCCTCGGCCACGGGCGGCTGGCGATCATCGACCTGGCGACGGGCGATCAGCCGCTGTTCGGCCCCGGCGACCTGGCGCTGGTGGCCAACGGCGAGATCTACAACTACCGCGAACTGCGGGCCGACCTGCCGGACGAGAGCTTCCGCACCCAGTCCGACTGCGAGCCGCCGCTGGCCCTCTACCGCCGTCGCGGCCTTGCCTTCACCGATGCCCTGCGCGGCATGTACGCCATCGCCCTGCACGACCCGGCGGCCGGACGGCTGGTGCTGACCCGCGACCCCTTCGGCATCAAGCCGCTGTATTACGCCGAGACCGACCGCCTGTTCGCCTTCGCCAGCGAGCCGGCGGCCCTGGTCGCCGCCGGGGTGGTGCCGGCCCGGGTGGCGGAGGCGCCGCGCGACGAGCTTCTGAACCTGCAGTTCACCACCGGCGCCGCCACCCTGTTCCCCGGTATCCGCCGCGTGCTGCCCGGTGAGACGCTGGTGGTGGAGCGCGGCCGCGTCATCGACCGCCGTCGCCTGTCCGCCCTGCCGCCGCCGGGCACGCCGGCCCCGGTGCGGCGCGACGGGGCGGCGCTGGAGGCTTTCGACCGCCTGTTCGCCGAAACGGTGGACCTGCACCAGCGCTCCGACGTGCCCTACGGCATGTTCCTGTCGGGCGGCGTCGACAGTTCCGCCGTGCTGGCCATGATGGCGCGGCTCAACCCGTCGCCGGTGCTGGCCTTCACCGCCGGCTTCCCCGAAACCGGGGTGCATGACGAGCGCGATCATGCCCGCGCGGTCGCCAGGGCGGCCGGGGCGGAGCATGTGGAGGTGGCGGTCACCGAGACGGATTTCTGGGACCACCTGCCGGCCATCGCCGCCGCCATGGACGACCCCGCCGCCGACTACGCCATCGTGCCCACCTGGCTGCTGGCCCGCGAGGCGCGCAAGGCGGTGAAGGTGATCCTGTCCGGCGAAGGCGGCGACGAGCTGTTCGGCGGCTATGGCCGCTATCGCCATGCCATGCGGCCGTGGCCCTTCACCCGCCCCATGCGGCGCAAGGGCACCTTCGACGGCCTGGGGGTGCTGCGGCGCCCGGCCGATGGCTGGCGCAGCGGCTTCGCGGCGGCCGAGGCGGCGGCGGCGTCGGCCGGCTGGCGCACCCGGTTGCAGCAGGCGCAGGCGCTCGACATCGCCGACTGGCTGCCCAACGACCTGCTCGGCAAGCTCGACCGCTGCCTGATGGCCCATGGCGTCGAGGGGCGGGTGCCGTTCCTGGACGTGCCGCTGGCCGCCTTCGCCTTCGCCCTGCCGGACCGCCTGAAGGTGCGCGGCGGCCAGGGCAAGTGGCTGCTGCGGCAATGGCTGCAGCGCCACCTGCCGGCGGCGCAGCCGTTCACGCCCAAGCGCGGCTTCACCGTGCCGGTGGGGGAATGGATCGCCCGCCACGGCGCCATGCTCGGCCCCATGGTGGTGGCCCAGCCGGGCGTGGTGGAGCTTGTGGACCCCGAAGCCGGCCGCCATCTCTTCACCAGCAGCGACAGGCGTGCCCGCTTCGCCGCCTGGACGTTGCTGTTCTATGCCCTCTGGTACCGCCGCCACATCCTCGGCCGGCTGCCGGAGGGCGATGTCTTCGCCACCCTGACCGCCGCCCCGTAAGCCCAGGAGAGCCCGCCGTGTCCGACCGTTACGACCTCATTCTCCGCAACGGCACCGTGCTGACGCCCAACGGCCGCCAGCAGATCGATATCGGCGTGCGCGGCGGCCGCGTCGCGGCGCTTGGCCTGCCTGCCTCGGCCGAGGCGGCGGAGGTGATCGACTGCACCGGCCTGCACGTGCTGCCGGGCGTCATCGACAGCCAGTGCCACTTCCGCGAACCGGGCCTGGAGCACAAGGAAGACCTGGCGACCGGCACGCTCGGCGCCATCAAGGGCGGCGTGACGGCCATCTTCGAGATGCCCAACACCAAGCCCTCCACCACCACGCCGGAGGCCATCGCCGACAAGCTGGCCCGCGCCAAGGGGCGGGCGTGGTGCGACCATGCCTTCTTCATCGGCGCCGCGCCCGACAACGCCGAGGACCTGGGCGCCTGGGAGACCCTGCCGGGCTGCGCCGGGGTGAAGATCTTCATGGGCTCGTCCACCGGCTCGCTGCTGGTGGAGCAGGACGCGGTGATCGCCCGCGTGCTCGCCAGCGGCCGCCGCCGCGTCGCCGTCCACTGCGAGGACGAGGAACGCCTGCGCGAACGCAAGCATCTGGCCGACGAAGGGGCGCATCCCCGCTTCCACCACGTCTGGCGCGACCCGGAAACGGCGCTACGCGCCACCAAGCGGCTGGTGAAGCTGGCCGAGGCGGCGCGCCGGCGCGTCCACGTGCTGCATGTGACGACGGCGCAGGAAATCCAGTTCCTCAAGGATCACAAGGATCTGGTGACGGTGGAAGTGCTGCCGCAGCACCTGACCCTGACCGCCGACGCCTACGAGACGCTCGGCACCCTGGCGCAGATGAACCCGCCCATCCGCGAGAAGGAACACCAGGACATGCTGTGGTGGGGCATCGCCCAGGGGGTGGTGGACGTCATCGGCTCCGACCACGCGCCGCACACGCTGGAGGAAAAGGCCCAGACCTATCCCGCCACGCCGTCGGGCATGACCGGCGTGCAGACCCTGGTGCCGATCATGCTCGACCATGTGGCGGCCGGGCGGCTGACGCTGGAGCGGTTCGTCGACCTGACCAGCGCCGGCCCCGCCCGCGTCTTCGGCATTGCCGGCAAGGGCCGGGTGGCGGTGGGCTATGACGCCGACTTCACCCTGGTGGACCTGAACGCGAAGCGGACGATCGAGAACGCCTGGATCGCCAGCCGCTGCGGCTGGACCCCCTTCGACGGCAAGACCGTCACCGGCTGGGCGGTGGCCACGGTGATCCGCGGCACGGTGGTGATGCGCGACGACGAAGTCATCGGCGACCCGCTGGGCCGCCCGGTGCGGTTCCAGGAGTGCTACCCGGAGGGGTGAGGGGTAGTTGCTCGCCTTGACTTATGTTCGCATTTCGCGAACATGGACGGGGTAGGGCGGGGGTGACGCATGCGTGTCAGGTGGACGAAGCGGGCTGTCAAGGAGATGGCGGCCATTCCAGGACCGGTCCGCCACCGCATCATCGCCAAGGTGGAGCAATACGCGGAAGCACCCCCCTCTCTTGGCAACAATGTGAAGTCACTGATCGGCACCGACTGCATGCGGTTGCGAGTGGGGGACTACCGGATCATTTTCCACATTGAAGATGGTGGAGTGGTGGAAGTCATGGTCGTTCTTAACGTCAAGCACAGGCGGGAAGCCTATGACTGAGATGATCTCGGTTCCCAAGGCGGACTATGACGCCCTTCTCGGGAGGCTGCAGGATCTTGAGGATCTGGTTGCTGCCCTGGAGGCCGCCGGCGATGTCACTCTGCCCCATGAGGTCGCGGTGCCGATCATGAACGGCACTCATCCCGTGCGGGCCTGGCGGGAGTATCGCGGCCAGTCACTCCGGGCGGTGGCGGAAGCCAGCGGCCTGTCGGCAAGCTATCTCTCCGAGATCGAAACCGGCGCCAAGACCGGCACGGTGGACACCTATCAGTCTCTGGCGCGGGTCCTCGATACCTCGGTTGAGGCGCTGTTGCCTTAGGTCGGGAGTAGATCGACGCCGGCAGGCGCGGGCGCATACCCACCCGCCCCCGCTCACCCCCTCACTCCCCGCGCAGGCGGGCGAGGAAGCGGCGGGTGCGGGGTTCCTGGGGGGTGTCGAAGAAGGCGCGGGCCGGGCCCTGTTCCACGATCCGGCCGCCCTCCATGAAGATTACCCGGTCGGCGACGTCGCGGGCGAAGGCCATCTCGTGGGTGACGATCACCATGGTACGATGTTCCGCCGCCAGCCCGCGGATCACCGCCAGCACCTCGCCCACCAGCTCGGGGTCGAGGGCGCTGGTCGGTTCGTCGAACAGCAGCACGTCGGGCTCCATGGCCAGCGCGCGGGCGATGGCGACCCGTTGCTGCTGCCCGCCGGACAGGCTGGAGGGGTAGGCATCGGCCTTCTCCGCCAGCCCGACCCGGGCGAGCAGGGCGCGGCCGGCGGCCTCGGCCGTGGCACGGGGCACCCCCTTCACCACCACCGGACCCTCGGTGACGTTTTCCAGCGCCGTGCGGTGGGGGAACAGGTTGAAGGTCTGGAACACGAAGCCGACGTGCTGGCGCAGCGCCCGCACCGCCGCCTTCTGCCGCGCCAGCGGGCGGCCGCCGTCGACGGTGATGGCGCCCACCCGCAGGGTGCCGCCGTCGGGCGCCTCCAGGCAGTTGAGCAGGCGCAGCAGGGTGGTCTTGCCCGAGCCGCTGGGCCCGATGAGCGCCACCACCTCGCCCTTCGCCACGGCAAGGTTGACGGCGTCCAGCACCGTCACGTCGCCGAACCGCTTGGTCAGGCCGGCGGCTTCGATCATGGTGGTCATGGCGTCAGGCCTTCACATGGCGGGAGGCGCGGGCTTCCAGCCGGTGCTGGCCCCACGACAGGGCGGTCGACAGCACCCAGTACAGCGCCGCCGCCGCCAGGTACATGGTGAACACCTCGTAGGTGCGGGCGGTGATCAGCTGCGCCTGGCGGAACAGTTCCGGCACCTGGATGGTGGCCGCCAGCGAGGTATCCTTCACCAGGCTGACGAAGCTGTTGCCGAGCGCCGGCAGGGCCACCCGCGCCGCCTGCGGCAGGATGGTCCGCCGCAGGGTCTGGGCCGGCGTCATGCCGATGGAGTAGCTGGCCTCCCACTGGCCGCGGTCGATGGAGGCGATGGCCCCGCGCAGGATCTCCGACGTATAGGCCGCCATGTTCAGCGAAAAGCCGATGAGGGCCGAGGGAATGGGGTCCAGCCGGATGCCCGCCTGCGGCAGGCCGTAGTAGATGATGAACAGCTGCACCAGCAGCGGCGTGCCGCGGATGAACGACACATAGACCCGCGCCGGCCAGCGCAGCACCTTCAACGGCGACAGCCGCATCAGCGCCAGCACGAAGCCCAGCAGCAGCCCGAAGGTCATGCCGCCGATGCTGAGCACCACCGTGTAGACGGCCCCCTTCAGCAGAAAGGGGGCCGCCTGGGCCAGCGAGGCGAGAACGCCGTCCATGGCGTCACTGCGTCACGTCGGAGCCGAACCACTCGGTGGAAATCTCGGCCAGCCGGCCGCTCTGGCGCAGGCTTTCGATGGCCTGGTCGAGGGCGGCCAGAAGCTCGGGGTTGTCCCTGCGGATGGCGATGCCCATGCGCTGCTGCGAGAACGGTTCGCCGGCGGCCACCACGGCGCCGTCCGACTGGCGCAGCAGGTAGCCGGCCATCAGCCGGTCGTTGAGCAGGGCATCCAGGCGGCCGACCCGCAGATCCTGGAGGGAGGCGACATTGTCGTCGTAGGTGCGCACGTCGGCGCCGGGGGCGTTCTCGCGCAGCCACTGTTCATAGTTGCTGCCGAGGCCGACGCCCACCGCATGGCCGTTCAGGGATTCCGGCGTCGTCAGCGTCTCGGCGCGGTTGCGGGTGGTGATGATCTGGATGCCGGAAATGGTGTAGGGCTGGGTGAAGTCGTACTTCTCCTGCCGCGCCGGGGTGATGGTCACCTGGTTCATGATGGCGTCGAAGCGCGACGAATCGAGGCCCGCCAGCATGCCGTCCCACTTGGTGGGTACGAACTCGGCCTTAACGCCCAGTTCGCCGGCCACCGCCTTGGCGAAATCGATCTCGAAGCCGACCAGATTGCCCTGTTCGTCGGTGTAGTTGAACGGCGGGTAGGTGCCTTCCACGCCGATGCGCAGGCTGCCGCGCTCCTTGATCTGGTCGAGCAGGCTCGGCTGCTGGGCGGAGACGGAACCGGCACCGGCGCCAAGGCCGGCGGCGAGCAGGGTGGCGAGCGCGAGGACGCGGCCCAGGCGGGGGAACAGCATGTCGGTCTCCTGGCGGTGCGGGTGATGCAGGCAGAACGCCTGCCGCCGGCACACGGGCTGAGGCATGAAGCCCGGAGATAATAGGCCGTGCTTGAACTGTCAAATGCGCATCAATCTACCATCCGTCGGTGTGAGATGGAGGGCGGGGAGGCTGCTGCCGCCTTGACAACCGCTCGGGTGTTTTGTCTACTCACTCAATCGACAATATGGAGTTGAAGCGATGCAGCCTCGACATCCCCTTGTCCCGCCGCCCGTACCGGGGGTTGCCCTGGTCATCGTCGGCGGCGGTGCGGCCGGGTGCCTGGCGGCGCTGGCCGTGGTGCGGCAGACCGGCGGCCGGGTGCGGCCGGTGGTGGTCGATCCGGCGGCCCAGCCGGGGGAGGGGGTGGCCTACGGCCTCGGCTGCGACCGCCATCACCTGCTCAACGTTCCGGCCGGGGGCATGAGCCTCACGAGCGCGCAGCCGGAGGATTTCCTGGCCTGGGCGCGCGCCCACGGTGCCCGTCTGGGCTGGCCGGAGGCGGCGGAGGCCGTGGCCGGCGACTACCTGCCGCGCCGCCTCTATGGCGCCTATGTCCGCCAGCGGGTGCAGGAGGCGCTGGCCGCCGGCGCCATCTGTCACCGCCGCACGGTGGCCACCGCCCTGCGCCGCTGCGGCGGCCTGTGGCGGGTGAGCCTGGGCGACGGCGGCGAGCTGGTGGCGCCGGCGGTGGTGCTGGCGCTCGGCAACCAGCCGCCGCGGATGCCGGTGGTGGACGATCCCGATGGCGTGCTGACGGGGCCGCTGTGTCGCCGCGATCCGTGGGACCCGCAGGCGCCGCCGCTGCCGGACGGGCCGGTGCTGCTGGTCGGCAGCGGCCTGTCCATGGTCGACTGGGCCCTGCGCCTGGGCGGCGACAGCACCCGCGGCGCCCCCGTCCATGCGGTGTCCCGCCGTGGACTGCTGCCGCACCGGCGCGGCACCGCCCGTCCGGCGCCGGCGCTGTTCACGCCGGACGATGCGGCGGCGGGCCTCGTCACCCTGATGCGGCGCCTGAAGGAGGCATGCCGGGCCGAGGGCGCCGACTGGCGGGCGGTGATCGACGGGCTGCGGCCGGTGACGGCGGACCTGTGGGCCCGCCTGCCGACGGCGGAGCGGCGGCGCTTCCTGCGTCACGCGGAAACCCTGTGGAATGTCCACCGCCACCGCATGCCCGACGCCTCCGCCGATGCCATCGACCTGCTGCGGCAGGCGGGGCTGCTCAGTGTCCACGCCGGCCGCATCGCGGCCGTGCGGCGGCTGGGCGACGCGCGGGCGGCGGTGACCCTGGCCCTGCGCGACGGCGGCGAGGCGACGCTGGCGGTGGCGGCGATCATCAACTGTACCGGCGCCGACGGGCACCCCGCCCGCATGGCGAGCCCGCTGGTGCGGCAATGCCTGGCGGACGGCCTGCTCGCCGCCGATGCCTGCGGCCTCGGCTTCGCGGCGGAGGCGGACGGCACGCTGCACGACGGCGGCGGACAGCCGCAGGCGGGCCTGTTCGGCCTGGGGGTGATGTTGCGCGGCACCCTTTACGAATGCACGGCGGTGCCCGACCTGCGGGCGCAGGCGGAGACGCTGGCGGAGCGGCTCGCCCCCGCGCTGACGACCCTGGAGGCGCTGCCATGACCCGTGATCCCCTGCTCGCCCTGATCGACGCCCTGGATGCCGCCGATCCGTCGCCGCAGCGGGCGCCGGCCGCCGCCGCCGCCGCCGCCGCGCATGTGCCGGCCCTGCTGGGCTGCGCCGGCTGGCTGCCGGCCGCGGCGGCGGTGGCGGAGACCGGCGGTTACCGCCGCACCCTGCTGCACGACGATCCGCGCGGGCGCTTCAGCATCGGCTGCCTGACCTGGGGACCGGGGCAGGCATCGCCCATCCACGACCATAACGGCTGGGCGGTGCTGGGGGTGGTGGCCGGCCGTCTGGTCACCCGCAGCTATGCCGCGGCGGCGGGGCCGGAACCCCTGACCATCACCCGCGTCGACGTGCTGGCGCCCGGCGGCGTGCAGGCGGTGGCGACGGCCGACGACATCCACGAGGTCCGCAACGACGACCCCCGCGACCTCGCCATCAGCCTGCACGTCTACGGCTGCCCCTTCGCGGTGGCGACGCGGCGGGTCTACGACCGCCCCATGGAGGCGGCGGGATAGGGGGAGTCATGCCAGGCCGCATGAGCGGCGGCGCGCGGTCGCGCTTGCCACGCTGCAACGAGCTGCGCTCATTGCAGCGTGGGCTCAGCCCGTGGTCTCAGCCGGCGTCGGCGATCAGGCGGCGGTCGCCGGCGGCCATGTCGGCGAGCGTGGTGCCGTCGAGCACGGCGGTATTGGCGCGGTGGGCCTCGGCGAAGACGCGGCGGATGCGGCAGTTGGCCTCGCCGTCGCAGTCCTCGCAGCGGCGGTAGGCCATGCGGCTGAGGCAGGGCAGCGGCGCCAGCGGCCCGTCGACCATGCGCATCACCTCGCCGACCGAGATCAGGTCCGGCGACCGCAGCAGGGCATAGCCGCCGTTCTTGCCGCGCCGGCTGGACAGCAGGCCGCGATGCTTCAGGTCGAGCAGGATCTGTTCCAGGAACTTGCGCGGGATGCGCTGGCCCTCGGCGATGTCGGAAATCAGCACCGACTCGCCGACGCCGGCATCGGCCAGCACCAACAGGGCGCGCAGGGCATACTTGGCCTTCTGGGAAATCACGCTGCGGATCCGCTCCTTGCAGGGGGACCGCTCTTGTTCGCCGATGCGCCGGCGCGGGTCAAGGTGCATTGCTGGCGTCTTCGGGGCAGGGCGGTCGGGAAGTTCGTTCTTGACTTTCTATACCTAGTCGGTAGGCAATGTAAAGGAAGATGGTCTGACAGAGGGAGTTCCCGATCATGCGCGACCACCGTTTTTCGCTGCTTGGTGCTGTAGCCGTCGTTGCCGCCGGCCTTGCCTGGACCGCCGCGGCGGCCGAGACCACCCTCCTGAACGTGTCCTACGACCCGACCCGCGAGCTGTACCGCGAGTTCAACCAGTCCTTCGCGGCGGCGTGGAAGAAGGAGACCGGCGAGTCGGTGTCGTTCCAGATGTCGCACGGCGGGTCCGGCAAGCAGGCGCGGGCGGTGATCGACGGTCTGGCGGCGGATGTGGTGACGCTGGCGCTCGCCTACGACATCGACGCCATCGCCGAACACACCGGCCTCATCAACGCCGACTGGCAGGCGGAACTGCCCAACGACAGCGCGCCCTACACCTCGACCATCGTGTTCCTGGTGCGCAAGGGCAACCCGAAGCAGATCACCGACTGGGGCGACCTGGTGAAGGACGGCGTGCAGGTCATCACCCCCAACCCCAAGACGTCGGGCGGAGCGCGGTGGAACTTCCTGGCCGCCTGGGCCTGGGCGCTGGAGCACAACGGCGGCGACGAGGCCAAGGCGCGCGAGTTCGTGGGGCAGGTGCTGCGCAACGTGCCGGTGCTCGACACCGGCGCCCGCGGGTCGACCACCACCTTCGTCCAGCGCGGCATCGGCGACGTGCTGCTGGCGTGGGAGAACGAGGCCTTCCTCGCCATCGAGGAACTGGGGCCGGACACGGTGGAGATCGTCGTCCCGTCGCTCAGCATCCTCGCCCAGCCGCCGGTGACGGTGGTGGACGGCAACGTCGACAAGCGCGGCACCCGCAAGGCGGCGGAAGCCTACCTCGCCTACCTCTACAGCCCCGAGGGCCAGCGGCTGGCGGCCAAGCACTACTACCGCCCGGTGAAGCCCGAACACGCCGATGCGGCCGACATCGCCCGCTTCCCCGACCTCAAGCTGGTCACCATCACCGACACCTTCGGCGGCTGGCAGGCGGCGCAGGCCAAGTTCTTCGCCGACGGCGGCGTGTTCGACCAGATCTACCAGCCCAAGTGAGGCAGCCATGATCGCCCGCCGCACCGCCCCCGGGTGGCTGCGCCCGAGCGTCATCCCCGGCT
Organism: Caenispirillum bisanense; assembly: GCF_039523075.1. Classification (NCBI taxonomy): domain Bacteria; kingdom Pseudomonadati; phylum Pseudomonadota; class Alphaproteobacteria; order Rhodospirillales; family Novispirillaceae; genus Caenispirillum; species Caenispirillum bisanense. The sequence continues at coordinate 34,072 of NZ_BAAAEP010000024.1, read as the reverse complement.
TCGGGCTGACGTTCGGGGTGACGGTCGCCTATCTCGGCCTCATCGTGCTCATCCCGCTGTCGGCGGTGGTGGTGCGGACCGCCGGCCTCGGCTGGCAGGAGTTCCTGGCGCTGGCCACCGACGGCCGCACGGTGGCGGCGGTGCGCCTCAGCTTCACCACCGCCCTGCTGGCGGCGGCGATCAATGCGGTGTTCGGCCTGCTGGTGGCGTGGGTGCTGGTGCGCTACCGCTTCCCCGGCAAGCGGCTGGTGGACGCCATGGTCGACCTGCCGTTTGCCCTGCCGACGGCGGTGGCCGGCATCGCCCTGACGGCGCTTTACGCCGGCAACGGCTGGATCGGCCGCTTCCTGGAACCGCTGGGGCTGAAGGTGGCCTATGCCCCGGCCGGCATCGTGGTGGCGCTGACCTTCATCGGCCTGCCCTTCGTGGTGCGCACCGTGCAGCCGGTGCTGCAGGACCTCGACCGCGAGGTGGAGGAAGCCGCCGCTACCCTGGGCGCCGGCCGTGCCCGCACCCTGGCGCGGGTGATCCTGCCGGCGTTGTCGCCGGCGCTGCTGACCGGCTTTGCGCTCGCCTTCGCCCGTGGGGTCGGCGAGTACGGCTCGGTCATCTTCATCGCCGGCAACATCCCGCGGGTGTCGGAGATCGCGCCGCTGCTCATCGTCATCCGGCTGGAGGAGTTCAACTATGCCGGGGCGACGGCGGTCGCGGTGATCATGCTGACGCTCAGCTTCGTCATCCTGCTGCTCCTCAACCTGATCCAGGCCTGGAGCCGCGCCCGCATGGAGAAGGGCTGACCATGGCGACCCTGTCCACCACTCCCGCCGCCCCCGCCGCCGCGCCGCGCCGGCTGCGCTCGCCGGTGAGCGAGTCGGCGCCGGTGCGGGCGCTGCTGATCGCCGGCGCCTTGCTGTTCCTGCTGCTGTTCCTTGCGCTGCCGCTGGTGGTGGTGTTCGTCGAGGCGCTGCGGGCCGGCGTCGGCACTTATCTCACGGCGCTGACCGAGCCCGACGCGGTGGCGGCAATCAAGTTGACGCTGCTGGTGGCGGCCATATCGGTGCCGCTCAACGTGGTGTTCGGCCTGTGCGCCGCCTGGGCCGTGGCGAAGTTCGAGTTCCGCGGCAAGAGCCTGCTCATCACCCTGATCGACCTGCCGTTCTCGGTGTCGCCGGTGATCGCCGGGCTGATCTACGTGCTGCTGTTCGGTGCCGCCGGCTGGTTCGGCTCGTGGCTGGCGGCGCAGGGGGTGCAGATCATCTTCGCGGTGCCCGGCATCGTGCTCGCCACCATCTTCGTCACCCTGCCGTTCGTGGCGCGGGAACTGATCCCGGTCATGCAGCAGCAGGGCACCGATGACGAGGAGGCGGCGCTGTCGCTGGGCGCCAGCGGTTGGCGCACCTTCCTGACCGTCACCCTGCCCAACGTGAAGTGGGGGCTGCTCTACGGCGTGCTGCTGTGCAACGCCCGCGCCATGGGCGAGTTCGGGGCGGTGTCGGTGGTGTCCGGGCACATTCGCGGCTTCACCAACACCATGCCGCTGCACGTCGAGATTCTCTACAACGAGTACAACTTCGCCGCCGCCTTCGCCGTCGCCTCGCTGCTGGCTGCCCTCGCCCTCGTCACCCTGGTCCTCAAGACCTGGCTGGAAGGGCGCGGGGCGGGCGGCCGCGCCGGCCATTGATGGAGTCAGTCCCATGCAGATCGAGGTTCGCGGCATCCGCAAGGCCTTCTCCGGCGCCAACGCCGCCGCCGCCCTGGACGACATCGCCCTGACCGTGCGGTCGGGGGAACTGCTGGCGCTGCTCGGGCCGTCGGGCTCGGGCAAGACGACGCTGCTGCGGGTCATCGCCGGGCTGGAGTTCCCCGACGCCGGCGAAATCCTGTTCGACGGCGCCGATGCCTCCCGCCGCACCGTGCAGCAGCGCAACGTCGGCTTCGTGTTCCAGCACTACGCCCTGTTCCGCCACATGACGGTGCTCGACAACGTCGGCTTCGGGCTGGCGGCGCGGCCGCGCGCCACCCGGCCGCCCAAGGCCGAGATCCGCCGCCGGGCCGAGGAACTGCTCGCCCTGGTGCAGTTGCAGGGGCTGGAGCACCGCTATCCGGCGCAGCTGTCGGGTGGTCAGCGGCAGCGGGTGGCGCTGGCCCGCGCCCTTGCCATCGAGCCGACGGTGCTGCTGCTCGACGAGCCCTTCGGGGCGCTGGATGCCAAGGTGCGCAAGGACCTGCGGCGGTGGCTGCGGCAGCTGCACGACCGCACCGGCCACACCACCGTCTTCGTCACCCACGACCAGGAAGAGGCGCTGGAGCTGTCCGACCGCATCGCCATCATCAACCAGGGCCGGCTGGAGCAGATCGGCACGCCGGGCGAGGTCTACCTGCACCCCGCCAACGCCTTCGTGTTCGAGTTCCTGGGCGCCGCCAACGTGCTGCCGGTGGAGGTGCGCGACGGCCGTGCCTTCGTCGATGGCTGCCCGGTGCCGGTGGCCGAAGGGGTGGCGGCGGGCGACGGCCGTTACACCCTGCACGCCCGCCCGCACGACCTGGTGCCGGCGGCGGAACGTCAGGCCGCCGGGCTGGTGGGGGTGACGGAGCTGGTGCGGGTGTCGCCGGGCCTCGTGCGTGTCGACATGAAGGTCGGCGGCCTGCCGCGCCCCATCGAGCTGGAACTGCCCATGCAGGCGGAGACGTGGTCGGACTTGCGGCCGGGCCAGCCGCTGCGGGTGCGCATCGACCGCTACCGCCTGTTCGCGGCATGAGACGGAGCGGCGGCTTGCGGCGGACCGGCGGTTGAGCGAGGCTTGGGCTCCCACCGCCCGGACCCGGCCATGACCACCGATCAGATCCTCATCCTCGCGCTGCTGCTGGCGACCCTGGTCGCGCTCGCCGCCCACCGCTGGCGTCACGACGTGGTGGCGGTGGCGGCGCTGTTGGCCGGGGTCGGGCTCGGGCTGGTGCCGGCGGCGGAGGCCTTCTCCGGCCTTGCCAACCCGGCGGTGGTGACGGTGGCCGCTATCCTGGTGCTGGGGCGGACGCTGGTGGGCATGGGGGCGCTGGATGCCTTCGCCGCCCGCATCGGCGCCCTGCCGGTGGGGCAGACCGGGTTGATGGCGGTGCTGTGCGCCGCCGCCGCCTTCTTCTCCGCCTTCATGAACAACGTCGGCGCCCTGGCGCTGATGATGCCGGTGGCGCTGGCGGTGGCGGCGCGGCGCGGGCTGTCGCCGGGGCTGGTGCTGATGCCGGTGTCCTTCGCCACCCTGCTGGGCGGCATGACCACCCTCATCGGCACGCCGCCCAACCTGCTGATCTCCCAGTTCCGCGAGCAGGCCATGGGCGAGCCCTTCGCCATCTTCGCCTTCACCCCCTATGCCCTGCCGGTGGCGGTGGCCGGGGTGGCGTGGCTGGCGCTGGCCGGCTGGCGGCTGCTGCCGGAAACCGCCTTTGCCGCCGCCGATCACCGCCCCACCTTCGAAGTCGGCCACTATCAGACCGAACTGGCGGTGCCGCCGGGATCGCCGCTCATCGGCCGCAGCCTGCCGGAGGTGGGGGACGACCTCGCCATCCACGGCGTGCTGCGCGACGGCGCCCGCCTGTTCGCCCGCCCCGGCGCCATCGTGCTGGCGGCCGGCGACATCCTGCTGGCGGAGGCCGACCTTACCACCATGGAACGGCTGGTGGCGGAGGGCGCGGTTACCCTCGGCACCGTCGCCGCGCCGGCGGAGTTCGTCGAGGCGGTGGTGACGCCGGGGTCGGTGGTGCTGGGCAGCGCGCTGGGCGCCCTTTATGCCGACGACCGCTGGGGCATCTCGGTCGCCGCCGTCGCCCGCAGCCGGCGGCGCTACGAGGGGCGGCTGGAGGATCTCACCCTGGCGGTTGGCGACGTGCTGCTGCTGCATGGCCCGGCGGAGCAGGCGCGGCAGGCCATCGACGACATGGCCTGCCTGCCGCTGCAGGCGCGGCCGATCTCGCTGGCGCGGCGGCGGCCGCGGCTGGCGGTGGCGGTCTTCGCCCTCGGGCTGGCGGCGGCGGCGAGCGGGATGGTGTCGCCGCCGGTCGCCTTCACCGCCGCCGTGCTGGCGCTGGTGCTGGGCGGGATGTTGCCGGTGGGCGACGTCTACCGCCGCATCGACTGGTCGGTGATCGTGCTGCTGGCAGCCCTGGTGCCGCTGGGCGCCGCCCTGGCCGACACCGGCGCCGCCGCCGCGCTCGCCCGCATGGCGCTCGACCTGGCGCAGGATGCCGGGCCGGCGGCGCTGCTGGCCATGACCTTCGTGTTCACGGTGCTGGTGACGCCGGTGCTCAACAACGTCGCCACCATCGTCGTCGTCGCCCCCATCGTGGTCAGCCTAGCAAGCCAAGCGGGCCTGTCGCCCGACCCCTTCCTCATCGCCGTCGCCGTCGGCGCCTCCGCCGATTTCCTGACCCCCTTCGGCCACCACAACAACACCATCATCATGGGCCCCGGCGGCTACCGCTTCGGCGACTACTGGCGCCCCGGCCTGCCGCTGGTGATCCTGACCGGGGTGATCCTGGTGCTGGTGCTGGCGTGAGCGGATGATGCAAGTCATTCTCAGCCCGCCTCCTGCCGTGGTATGAGGGCGACGGCCCCGGTTCCGCCTTTGGTCGCGGATGCGGGGCAGGAGCACAACCGCCAGCGAGGAGAGGTCCATGACGGGATCGGATGCGAAGGTCGTGGTGGTCACCGGCGCCAGCCGGGGCATCGGGCGCGGCATTGCGCGCGGCTTCGGCGCCGCCGGCTATCGCGTGGTGCTGGCGGCGCGCGACGCTGCGGCGCTGGAGGAAGCCGCCGCCGAGGCCCGCGCCGCCGGTGCCCCCGACACCCTCTGCCTGCCCGGCGACCTGCGCGAGGCGGACCGGCCGGCGGCGGTGGTGGAGGCGGCGGTGGCCCGGTTCGGGCGGCTCGACGCCATCATCAGCAACGCCGGCGCCACCAAGCGCGGCGACTTCCTGACGCTGACCGACGACGACATGCTCGACGGGTTCGCGCTCAAGTACCACGCCGCCGTGCGCCTGTGCCGCGCCGCCTGGCCGCACCTGCGGGCGAGCGGCGGCAGCATCGTCGGCATTTCCGGCATCGGCGCCCATACCCCGACCGCCGAGTTCACCATCGGCGCCCCGGTCAACGCCGCCGTCATCGCCTTCATGAAGGCATTGGCCGACCGTGGCCGGGCCGAGGGGGTGCGCGTCAACACCATCTGCCCCGGCGCCATCGCCACCGAGCGCCTGCACCGCCGCATCGCCACCCTGGCGGCGCGCGACGGCCTGAGCCTGGAAGCGGCGGAGGAGGCCATGCGCCGCGACATGGGCGTCAGCCGCTTCGGCAGCCCCGACGACATCGCCGCCATGGCGGTGTTCCTGTGTTCCGACCAGGGCGCCTACGTCCACGGCGCCACCATCGACGTCGACGGCGGCATCCGGCCGGGGGTGTGAGCGGCAGGGGCTCGCCTGTCAGGGCAGGCCGCGCTCCACCCGGGCGGTGAAGCGGTAGCCGTGGCCGCGCAGGGTTTCGATCAGGCTGCCGTCGTCGCCCAGCTTCTTGCGCAGGCGGCTGACCAGGATGTCGACGGAGCGGGCGCCGGCGTCGGGCTTCTTGTCGTCCACCGCCGCCGCCAGGGCCTCGCGCGACAGCAGCTGGCCGGGGCGGTCCATCAGGGCGCACAAGAGGTCGAACTCGGCCGCCGTCAGGGCCGGGTCGCGGCCGTCGGTGGAAACCAGCCGGCGGTTGGCGCGGTCCATCACCCAGCGGCCGAAGGAGAGGACATCGGGCGCCACCATGTCCAGGTTGCCGCCGCTGCGGTCGAGCACGTTGCGCACCCGCGCCAGCAGCTCGCGCGGGAAGAACGGCTTGGTGATGTAGTCGTCGGCGCCCAGTTCCAGGCCGCGGGCGCGGTCTTCCGGCTCGTCGCGGGCGGTGACCATGATGATGCCGAGGCGCGAGCGCGCCCGCAGCGACCGCGCCACCTCCAGCCCGTCGCAGTCGGGCAGGTTGAGGTCGAGCAGCAGCAGGTCCACCGGCTCGCTCTCCAGGATGGACTGCATGGCGAAGCCGTCGGCGGCGGTTCGGACCGCATAGCCGGCGTTGCTCAGGAATGCGGCAATCATCTCCCGCACCGCCCCTTCGTCCTCGACAACCAGAACGCGCTTCTTCCCGATCATCTCGCCCGGCCCTTCCGACTCCCCCGCCGCCATGGTGTCACGCCCCCGCTGCGGCGCCAATGGCGGCGATGGCGGCCGGGGCGGGAAACGGAGCGGAAAAGGACAGGGGAGAACAGGCAGTCGGCAGCATGGAAACCGGGTTCTGACAGAAAAGAAGCGGAAACGTCCTGTGGAAAAGCCGGTGGCGACAGAAAAGATGGGGCGTTATGGTGTATGAAGGTCTGAATACCCTTAACCGGATCAGCCGTAAATACATCAAACGCCGGGGCAGCGCACTCTGTTTCCGCTCTGCTTCCGCTGTGGGCATCTTTCTGTTTTGCCGATTTATTGCGCAGAAGCGCCCGCCGTTTCGGCAGTGCAGCATGCCGGGATGCCTCCGCCACGGGCACCTGCGACCGCCAGATCGAACGTTTCCAAGGGTTTGGCAGCGTTGGCACGGATGCTGCTGAAGGGGCTGCGTCATCCATTTCCTGGCGAGGACGCAAGCGATGAAGCGTATCCGTTCCCTGATTGCCGGAGCCCTGTGTGTCACGGGCGTGGCCGGTATCGCCATGCCTTCCGTGGCCGCCGACGACACCATCAAGGTCGGCATCCTGCATTCGCTGTCCGGCACCATGGCGATCTCCGAGACGACGCTCAAGGACGCCATGCTGATGCTCATCGACGACCTCAACGCCAAGGGCGGCCTGCTTGGCAAGAAGGTGGAGCCGGTGGTGGTCGACCCGGCCTCCGACTGGCCGCTGTTCGCCGAAAAGACCCGCGAACTGCTGGAGAAGCAGAAGGTCGCCGCCATCTTCGGCTGCTGGACCTCGGTGTCGCGCAAGTCGGTGCTGCCGGTGGTGGAGGAACTGAACGGCCTGCTGTTCTACCCGGTGCAGTACGAGGGCGAGGAAAGCTCCCGCAACATCTTCTACACCGGCGCCGCCCCCAACCAGCAGGCCATCCCGGCGGTGGAATACCTGATGAACGAGCTGGGCGTGGAGCGCTTCGTCCTGGCCGGCACCGACTACGTCTATCCGCGCACCACCAACAAGATCCTTGAGCAGTTCCTCAAGGACAAGGGCGTGGCCGCCGACGACATCATGATCAACTACACGCCGTTCGGCCATTCCGACTGGCAGACCATCGTCTCCGACATCAAGAAGTTCGGCTCCGCCGGCAAGAAGACGGCCGTGGTCTCCACCATCAACGGCGATGCCAACGTGCCGTTCTACAAGGAACTGGCCAACCAGGGCATCAAGGCGCAGGACATTCCGGTCGTCGCCTTCTCGGTCGGCGAGGAAGAACTGGCCGGCATCGACACCAAGCCGCTGGTCGGCCACCTGGCCGCCTGGAACTACTTCATGAGCGAGGACGCGCCCGTCAACGCGGCCTTCATCAAGACCTGGCACGGCTTCATCAAGGACCAGAAGCGCGTCACCAACGACCCGATGGAAGCCCACTACATCGGCTTCAACATGTGGGTCCAGGCCGTGAAGCAGGCCGGCACCGCCGACGTCGACGCCGTGCGCCAGGCCATGTACGGCCAGAAGGTGCCGAACCTGACCGGCGGGATCTCGGAAATGCTGCCGAACCACCACATCACCAAGCCGGTGCTGATCGGCGAGATCCAGCCCGACGGCCAGTTCGCTACCGTGTGGCGCACCGATGACCTGGTGGCCGGCGATGCGTGGTCCGACTTCATCCCCGAATCCGCCAAGCTGACCGCCGACTGGACCTACCCGTGGGTGTGCGGCAACTGCGAGAAGCCGACCTACGGCCAGGCCGGCATGTGATCGCCTGACCTCCGGCCCCGGCAGCCCGGCGGCGGTGTCCCTCCGCACCGCCGCCGGGCCTGCCTGTCCCCTCCGTCTTTCCGCCGCCGCCTGTCCCGACCGCCTGGGAGGTTCCGCCGTGCCGAGCCGTTCGTCCATGAAGCTGCTGCTCGCCTTCGTCCTGACCGTGGGGATCGGGCTGGCCCTGATGCTGTCGGCCGCCCTGCCGGTGCGCGCCGCCGGTGGAGATGAAGCGGCCTTCGCCGCTGCCGTCGCCGCCCTTGACCAGAAAAGCTTCGCCGACAAGGCCGAGGCGGTGACGGCGCTGGCCGCGCTCGCCCACCCGCGCACGCCGGAAGTGCTGCGCGCCCTGTCGGCCGGGCAGCTGGTGCGCCACAAGGAGACGGGCGCCATCCTCATCGCCGCCGGCGGCACCCTCACCGACGCCGCCACCGGCGAGGCCGCCGGCCGGGCCGATGGCGCGCCGCTGGCCAAGATCGTCGCCAACAACCAGATCCGCACCCGCATCGAGGCGCTGCTGGGCGCCTTCCTGCTGTTCAGCGACAAGCCGGCCGACCGCATCGCCGCCGCCAACCAGGCGCTCGCCACCCCCGCCGCCGAGACGGCGCCGCTGCTGGCCGAGGCGCTGGAGAAGGAAACCCACGCCGGCGCCCGCGCCGCCCTCGGCCGTGCCCTGGCCGCCGCCCATCTGGCCGGCGGCGGCAACGAGGCGGAGCGGCTGGCGGCGGTGGAGACGCTCGCCTCCACCAGCGACACCAGCGTCAAGGCGCTGCTGACCGCCGCCGCCGCCAACGATGCCGAAGCCAGCGTGCGCGAGGCCGCCGCCGACGCGGTGCGCGCCATCGACCGCCGGCTGGCGGTGCTGGATGTCGGCCAGAACCTCATCTTCGGCCTGTCGGCGGGCTCCATCCTGCTGCTGGCGGCCATCGGGCTTGCCATCACCTTCGGCGTCATGGGCGTCATCAACATGGCCCACGGCGAGATGATCATGCTCGGCGCCTACACCACCTTCGTGGTGCAGGAGGTGTTCCGCGCCACCCTGCCGCCGTCGGTCTTCGGGCTCTATCTGGTGGTCGCCATTCCCGCCGCCTTCGTGGTGGCCGGCGCGGTCGGCGTCGCCATGGAGCGCGGCATCATCCGCTTCCTCTACGGCCGGCCGCTGGAAACCCTGCTCGCCACCTGGGGCATCAGCCTGATCCTGCAGCAGGCGGTGCGATCCCTGTTCGGCGCCACCAACCGCGAGGTGGCGAACCCGGCCTGGATGTCGGGCTCGGTGGAGCTGCTAGGCCTGTCGCTGACCGCCAACCGCATCGTCATCATCCTGTTCGCCTTCGCCGTGCTGGCCGGGCTCGCCGCCTTCCTGCGGTGGTCGTCCATGGGCCTGAACATGCGCGCCGTCACCCAGAACCGCCGCATGGCCTCGGCCATGGGCATCCCGACCGGGCGGGTGGATGCGCTGACCTTCGGCCTCGGCTCCGGCATCGCCGGGGTGGCGGGCGTCGCCATCAGCCAGGTCGCCAACGTCAGCCCCAACCTCGGCCAGGGCTACATCGTCGACAGCTTCATGGTGGTGGTGTTCGGCGGCGTCGGCTCCCTGTGGGGCGCGCTGGCGGGGGCCTTCTCGCTCGGCATCGTCAACAAGTTCCTGGAGCCGGTGGCGGGCGCCATGCTCGGCAAGATCCTGGTGCTGGTGTTCATCATCCTGTTCATCCAGAAGCGCCCGCGCGGCCTGTTCGCCCTGCGCGGCCGCGCCGTCGAGAACTGATCCGCGAGAGGAAGGGAGCAATCGACCATGGGACCGATCACCCGCCGTCTCGCAAGCCTGGAGAAAGGGCGCGGCTGGACCGTCTTCCTGATCCTCACCGCCGCCTTTGCGGTCGGCGTGCCGCTGCTCAACGCCTACGCCCCGCCGGGCAGCGCCCTGCACGTGCCCACCTGGGTGGTGCAGCTGATGGGCAAGTACCTGTGCTATGCCCTGCTGGCGCTGGCGCTGGATCTGGTGTGGGGTTTCGCCGGGGTGCTGAGCCTCGGCCACGGCGCCTTCTTCGCGCTCGGCGGCTATGCCATGGGCATGTACCTGATGCGTCAGATCGGCGACCGCGGCGTCTATGGCAATGCCGAGCTGCCGGACTTCATGGTGTTCCTGAACTGGAAGGACCTGCCGTGGTACTGGTGGGGCTTCGACCAGTTCTGGTTCGCCGCCCTCATGGTGGTGCTGGTGCCGGGCGCGCTGGCCTTCGTGTTCGGCTGGCTGGCCTTCCGCTCGCGCATCACCGGCGTCTATCTGTCGATCATCACCCAGGCCATGACCTACGCCCTGATGCTCGCCTTCTTCCGCAACGAGATGGGCTTCGGCGGCAACAACGGCCTGACCGACTTCAAGGAAATCCTCGGCTTCGACATGAGCCGCGACGCCACCAAGGTCGGGCTCTACGTGGCGACCGTGCTGATGCTGGCCGCCGCCTACCTGGTGTGCCGCTTCATCGTGACGTCGCGCCTCGGCCGCGTGCTGCTGGCCCTGCGCGATGCCGAGAGCCGGGTGCGGTTCCTCGGCCATTCGGTGACCGGCGCCAAGCTGTTCGCCTTCACCGTCTCGGCCATGATCGCCGGCATCGCCGGCGCGCTCTATGTGCCGCAGGTGGGCATCATCAACCCGTCGGAGTTCTCGCCCGCCAACTCCATCGAGGTGGCGATCTGGACCGCCGTCGGCGGCCGCGGCACCCTGTTCGGCCCCATCCTCGGCGCGCTGACGGTGAACGGCGCCAAGTCCTTCTTCACCGGCGTCGCGCCGGAGGTGTGGCTGTTCTTCCTGGGCGCCCTGTTCGTCGTCGTCACCCTGTTCCTGCCCAAGGGCCTGGTCGGGCTGGCGGCGACGCTGAAGGGCCTGCGCCGCCCGACGCTGCCCACCCCCGAGCCCCAGCCGAGCGGAGAGAAGACCCATGCCTGAGCCCGCCATCGCCACCAACCACGGCCCGGCGGCGCTGGCCGCCGGCAGCATCCTCTACCTCGACGGCGTCTCGGTCAGCTTCGACGGCTTCAAGGCGCTGAACACCCTCAGCCTCGTCATCGCGCCCGGCGAGATGCGCACCATCATCGGCCCCAACGGCGCCGGCAAGACCACCATGATGGACGTCATCACCGGCAAGACCCGGCCCGACGAGGGCGCGGTGCTGTTCGACGGGTCCGTCGACCTGACCAGGCTGGACGAGGCCGCCATCGCCAACCTGGGCATCGGCCGCAAGTTCCAGAAGCCGACGGTGTTCGAGAACCTGACGGTGTTCGAGAACCTGGAGCTGGCGCTGAGAGGCCCGCGCCGCACCTTCGCCGTGCTGCTGGCGAGCCTGACCGGCGGCCAGCGCGACCGCATCGACGCCGTGCTGACCACCATCCGCCTGACCGAGCGGGCGCAGGCGCTGGCCGGCGCCCTCAGCCACGGGCAGAAGCAGTGGCTGGAAATCGGCATGCTGCTGGCGCAGGAGCCGCGCTTCCTCATGCTCGACGAGCCGGTGGCCGGCATGACCGACGCCGAGACGGAACAGACCGCCGACCTGCTGCGCGAAATCGCCCGCGACCGCTCCGTCCTCGTGGTCGAGCACGACATGGAATTCGTGCGGGCGCTCGGCTGCAAGGTCACGGTGCTGCACGAGGGCTCGGTGCTGGCCGAAGGCAGCCTCGCCACCGTGCAGGCGAACGAGCGTGTCATCGAAGTCTACCTGGGGCGCTGACCATGCTGACGGTATCCGACATCCATCTGCACTACGGCGCCTCCCACACCCTGCGCGGGGTCGGGCTGACGGCGCAGAAGGGGCGGGTGTTCTGCCTGCTCGGGCGCAACGGCGTCGGCAAGACGTCGCTGCTCAACGCCGTGCTCGGCCTGCATCCGGTGTCGCGCGGCGCCATCCGGTGGGAGGATGACGACATCACCCGCCTGCCCACCCACCAGCGGGCGCGGCGCGGCATCGCCTATGTGCCGCAGGGGCGCGAGATCTTCCCCCGCCTGACCGTGCGCGAGAACCTGGAAACCGCCTACGCCTGCCTGCCGCGCGGCGAGCGCCGCCTGCCCGACGAGATCTTCGAGCTGTTCCCGGTGCTGAAGTCCATGCTGCACCGGCGCGGCGGCGACCTTTCCGGCGGCCAGCAGCAGCAGCTCGCCATCGCCCGCGCCCTGGTCACCAAGCCGCGCCTGCTGGTGCTCGACGAGCCGACGGAGGGCATTCAGCCCAGCATCATCAAGGACATCGAGCGGGTCATCCGGTTGCTCGGGCAACGCGGCGACATGGCGATCCTGCTGGTGGAGCAGTATTTCGAGTTCGCCCGCGACCTCGCCGATGATTATGCTGTCATGGACCGCGGCGAGGTGGTGCTCGCCGGTACCCGCGACAGCATGGAGGAGGCGGATGTCCGCCGTCACCTTACGGTGTGAGCCTGCGCCCTCCCGCTTCCACGGCCGCCTGCGCATCGCCGCCGGGCCGCGCGACCTGCGCGACCTGCATCAGGCGGCGCCCCTGCGCGCCCTGTTCCCGCGCGTGGCGGCCGAGGAACCGCTGACCGCCTGCCTCACCAACACCGCCGGCGGGCTGGTCGGCGGCGACGTGCTGGAGGTGGCGGTGGAGGCCGAACCCGGCGCCCGCCTGCTGGTCATGGCGCAGGCGGCGGAGAAGGTCTACCGCTCCCTCGGTCCCGACGTGCGCATGACGGTGTCCTTGTCCGCCGGCGCCGGCGCGTGGCTCGAATGGCTGCCGCAGGAGACCATCCTGTTCGACGCCGCCCGCCTGCGCCGCCTGACGACGCTGAACGTCGCGCCGGGCGCGCGCGCCCTGGCCGGCGAGATGGTGGTGTTCGGCCGCACCGCCCACGGCGAGACGGTGAAGACCGGCCTGCTGCGCGACGCCTGGGAGGTGCGCCTCGGCGGCCGGCTGGTGTGGATGGACGCCCTGCACCTGGATACTCCCTTGCGCGCTCCGCTCGACCACCCCGCGGGCTTCGGCGGCGCGGTGGCGGCGGCGACGGCGGTGTGCGTGGGCGACGGGCTGGAGGACTTGCGCGACGGCGTCCGCGCGCTGGCGGGCCGCGAGTCCGTGCTGCGCGGCGCGACGGTGGTCGGCGGCGTGCTGGTGGTGCGCTGGCTCGGCCGGGACGCGGCGGCATTGCGGGCCGACTTCGCGGGCGTCTGGAGCTGGCTGCGGCAGGCGGCGGGCGGGCTGCCGGAGAAGCTGCCGCGGTTGTGGCATGTGTGAGAGGTCTGATTAACCACCAAGACACAAAGACACCAAGGGCAACACTCATTGGTCCGTCGGGCAGAACAGGCGGCCCTGCCGGCAGGTCGCTCCGACCAATGAACTGACCACAGCCTCCTTGGTGTCTTGGTGCCTTGGTGGTTCAAAATGCCGACGTGGCATGTGTGAGAGGACGGATTAACCACCAAGACACAAAGACACCAAGGAAACACCCATAGCCCATCGGGCAGAGCAGGCGGTGCCGCCTGAGCTTGATCCGGCATGGGAGTGAGGAACGGCCTCTTGGTGTCTTTGTGTCTTGGTGGTTCAAACCCACCCGACGGAGGGAACGAAGGCACAATGAACCTGACGCAGCGGGAAAAGGACAAGCTTCTGGTCGCCATGGCGGCCATGGTGGCGCGCAGGCGGCTGGAGCGGGGGGTGAAGCTCAATTACCCCGAGGCGGTGGCGCTCATCACCGATTACGTGGTCGAAGGCGCCCGCGACGGGCGCACCGTCGCCGACCTCATGCAGGCCGGCGCCACCGTGCTGACCCGCGAGCAGGTGATGGAGGGCATCGCCGAGATGATCCACGAGATCCAGGTGGAAGCCACATTCCCCGACGGCACCAAGCTCGTCACCGTCCACCATCCCATCCGCTGAGGAGGCGCGTCATGATCCCCGGAGAGATCCTCCCGGCGGCGGGCGAGATCGTGCTCAATGCCGACCGCCCCACCGTCACGGTCACCGTGAAGAACACCGGCGACCGGCCGGTGCAGGTGGGCAGCCACTTCCACTTCGCCGAGGTCAACGGCGCGCTCGACTTCGACCGTGAGGCGGCGCGCGGCCATCGCCTCGACATCCCCGCCGGCACGGCGGTGCGGTTCGAGCCGGGGCAGGCGCGTGACGTGACGCTGGTGCCCTTCGTCGGCGACCGGGTGGTGATCGGGTTCAACGGCCGCGTCGACGGCTCGCTGGGGGACTGACGGGCATGGCTTTCCGCATCGACCGCGCCGCTTACGCCGGCATGTTCGGCCCCACCGTCGGCGACCGCGTGCGCCTCGCCGATACCGACCTGCTGATCGAGGTGGAGAAGGATTTCACCACCTACGGCGAGGAAGTGAAGTTCGGCGGCGGCAAGGTGATCCGCGACGGCATGGGCCAGTCGCAGCGGTCCCGCGCGCAAGGGGCGGTGGACACCGTCATCACCAACGCGCTCATCGTCGACCACTGGGGCATCGTGAAGGCCGACGTGGGACTCAAGGACGGCCGCATCGCCGCCATCGGCAAGGCCGGCAATCCCGACGTGCAGCCGGGCGTCGAGATCGTCGTCGGTCCGGGGACGGAGGTCATCGCCGGCGAGGGCCGCATCCTCACCGCCGGCGGCATCGACGCCCACATCCACTGGATCTGCCCGCAGCAGGTGGAGGAGGCGCTGCATTCCGGCGTCACCACCATGCTCGGCGGCGGCACCGGCCCGGCGGAGGGCACCAACGCCACCACCTGCACCCCCGGCCCCTGGCACCTCGCCCGCATGATGCAGGCGGCGGAAGGGCTGCCCATCAACATGGGCTTCTTCGGCAAGGGCAACGCGAGCCGCCCCGACGCCCTGCGCGAGCAGGTGGACGGCGGTGCCATCGGCCTCAAGCTGCACGAGGACTGGGGCACCACCCCGGCCGCCATCGACTGCTGCCTGACGGTGGCGGACGAGATGGACATCCAGGTCGCCATCCACACCGACACCCTGAACGAAAGCGGCTTCGTCGAGAACACGGTGGCCGCCTTCAAGGGCCGCACCATCCACGCTTTCCACACCGAAGGGGCGGGCGGCGGTCATGCGCCCGACATCATCAAGCTGGCCGGCGTCGCCAACGTGCTGCCGTCGTCCACCAACCCGACGCGGCCCTTCACGGTGAACACGCTCGACGAGCACCTGGACATGCTCATGGTGTGCCACCACCTCGACCCGCGCATCCCCGAGGACGTGGCCTTCGCCGAAAGCCGCATCCGGCGCGAGACCATCGCGGCGGAGGATATTCTCCACGACCTCGGCGCCTTCTCCATGATCTCGTCGGACAGCCAGGCCATGGGGCGGGTCGGCGAGGTCATCACCCGCACCTGGCAGACGGCGCACAAGATGAAGGTCCAGCGCGGCCGCCTGCCCGAGGAGACGGGCGACAACGATAACGTCCGCGTGCGCCGCTACATCGCCAAGTACACCATCAACCCGGCGCTGGCCCACGGCATCAGCCGCCATGTCGGCTCGGTGGAGGTGGGCAAGCTGGCTGACCTGGTGCTGTGGAAGCCGGCCTTCTTCGGCGTCAAGCCCGACCTGATCCTGAAGGGCGGCATGATCGCGGCGGCGCTCATGGGCGACCCCAACGCCTCCATCCCGACGCCGCAGCCGGTCCACTACCGCCCCATGTTCGGCAGCTTCGGCCGCGCCGTGGGGGCGAGCTGCGTCACCTTCGTCTCCGGCGCCTTCGCCGCCGCGGGCGGGGCGGAGCGTCTGGGGCTCGCGCGCTCCGTCCTGGCGGTGGAGGGCTGCCGCACGGTGCGGAAGGCCGACATGGTGCTGAACGGGGCGTGCCCGCATATCGAGGTCGACCCCGAGACCTACGAAGTACGGGCCGACGGCCAGTTGCTCACCTGCGAACCCGCCGACGTGCTGCCCATGGCGCAGCGGTATTTCCTGTTCTGACCCGGTTTGGGAACCACCAAGACACCAAGACACCAAGGGGACCGTCCAAGCCCCGGCCCGAGGTGTCCCCCTCCCGGCACTCCTTCTCGGTGTCTTTGTGTCTTGGTGGTTCAGACACCACTCCCCCCAAGGACGACCCCATGACCCGCGCCACCTCCGTCCTTCCCGCCGGCACCTGGGACGCCGCGTCCGCCGTCGGCACCGTCACCCTGCCCGTTGCCGAGCGCCATCGCCGCCGTATCCGCCTGCCGGTGGACGACGGTGGCGACGTGCTGCTCGACCTGCCCGATGCCGTCATGCTCATGGACGGCGACGGCCTCGCGCTGGAGGGCGGCGGCGTGCTGCGCGTCGTCGCGGCGGCGGAGGAGGTGGCGGACATCACCTGCACCGACCCGCTGCACCTCGCCCGCATGGCGTGGCACCTGGGCAACCGGCATCTGCCGCTGCAGGTGGTGGACGCGCACACGCTGCGGATCGCGTGGGACCACGTCATCGCCGCCATGGTGCAGGGCCTCGGCGCCGGCGTCCGCCGCCGCTCCGCCCCCTTCCAGCCGGAGGGCGGCGCTTATTCCGGCGGCGGCCACGGACACCACCACCACGACGACCACGCTCATGATCACTGACGGCGCCCTCTACCGCCTGATGACCTGGCTGTCGCCGTCCTTCCCGGTCGGCGCCTATACCTATTCCCACGGCCTGGAGTGGGCGGTGGAGAGCGGCGCCGTGCATGACCGGGCGACGCTGGAGGACTGGGTGCGCGGCGTGCTCGCCCACGGCGCCGGCCGCAGCGACGCCGATCTGTTCCGCGATGCCTGGGGCGCCGACGCCGCTGCCCTCGACCGGGTGATCGAGGTCGCCGACGCCTTCCGCGGCACCGCTGAGCTGGCGCTGGAAAGCGCCGCCCAGGGCCGCGCCTTCCTCACCGCCGTGCAGGCCAGCTGGCCGCACCCGCGTCTCGGCGCCCTGGCCGGGCGCTGCGCCGCCCTCGACCGGCCGCCGGCCTATCCGGTCGCCGTGGCGGTGGCGGCGGCGGCCCACGGCGTGCCGCTGGCGCCGGCGCTGACCGCCTTCCTGCACGCCTTCACGGCCAATCTGGTGAGTGCGGCGGTGCGGCTGGTGCCGCTCGGCCAGACCGACGGCCAGCGGGTGCAGGCGGCGCTCGCCCCGGCGGTGGCCGAGGCCGCCCGTGCCGCGCTCGCCCGCCCGGCGGAGGATTTCGGCGCCGCCGCGCCCATGGTCGACCTGTTCAGCATGTTCCACGAAACCCAGTACACGAGGCTGTTCCGCTCATGACCGCTTCCGCTTCTTCCCCGCTTCGCGTCGGCATCGGCGGCCCGGTGGGCTCCGGCAAGACGGCACTGCTTGATGCGTTGTGCAAGGCCATGCGCGACACCTGGCGCATCGCCGCCATCACCAACGACATCTATACCCGCGAGGACGCCGAGTTCCTCACCCGCTCGGGCGCCCTGCCGCCGGAGCGCATCGCCGGGGTGGAGACGGGCGGCTGCCCGCACACCGCCATCCGCGAGGACGCCTCCATCAACCTGGCGGCGGTGGCGGAGATGCACCGCAAGTTCCCCGACCTGGAGGTGATTTTCGTCGAAAGCGGCGGCGACAACCTCTCGGCCACCTTCTCGCCGGAACTGGCCGACATCACGCTCTACGTCATCGACGTGTCGGCCGGCGACAAGATCCCGCGCAAGGGCGGGCCGGGCATCACGCGCTCCGACCTGCTGATCATCAACAAGATCGACCTCGCGCCCATGGTCGGTGCGTCGCTGGAGGTGATGGACCGCGACGCGAAGAAGATGCGCGGCACCCGGCCCTTCCTGTTCGCCCAGGTGAAGGACGGCAAGGGCGTGGCGGAGGTGATCGACTTCATCGTCCGCACCGGCGGCCTGCGCGACCCGCGCTGACCGCCGGCGCGGCGGCCGCCGTCAGGGCTCGGTCGGGGCGGGGGGACCGAAGCGGTTGTCCCCCTCGCTGCCCTTGATGACCATGAAGTACAGCAGCACCAGGATGCCCAGAACGGGGATGAAGGCGATGAGCAGCCACCAGCCGCTCTTGTCCACATCGTGCAGGCGGCGGACGCCGACCGCCAGGCTGGGGATGATCACCGCCAGGGTGTAGAGCCCGCCCAGCAGGCCGAGCCCCGCCCCGTCGCTGTACGTGCCGGTGACGCTGTCGACCACCGCCAGGATGATCGAGACGATGATGTTGAACAGAACGAAAAACCAATACTCCGACCGCAGCGCACGGCCATTGAACTGGGCATAGTTCTTAAGGACGCGAACGTACCATTGCATTTGCGGCACCTATGAAAGTTGGCTGAAGAGCAATGCGACGTTAGGACGTGACCCGCCCCTACAAGAGGCTGATAACCCTTTTACTTGTAATGGCATCATGCTCTGCGTCGCCGGGCGCTCTGTCAAGCCGCCCTCGTTCGGTGCCTGGTGTTGCTGCTTTCGTCGGTCCGGTTCAGGCCGGGGTGCGGGTCCGCAGGGTCGCCGCCAGCTCGCGGCCGAGGCGCCGGGCGGTGGCCAGATGGCGGGCGGGGGCGTCGGGGGTGGTGTCGCTGTCGTGCATCAGGGTGGTGGTGACCGACCGCAGGCCGCAGTAGCCGAAGATACCGCGCCGGATCTGGCTGTCGAAGGCCTCGGTGTGGCCGTGGCGGGCGAAGGCACCGGCATCCGCCGCCGCCAGCCCGATGACGTGAACCGGCCTGTCGCGCAGCAGCGGCGTGATGCCGCCGTCGCTCTCCTCAAAGGCCCAGCCGCCGGTGAACACCCGGTCGATCCAGCCCTTCAGCAGCGCCGGCATGCTCCACCAGTACACCGGGAAGACCAGGGCCAGCGCCTCGGCCCGGTCGATGCGGCGTTGCTCCGCCGCCACGTCGGCGGGCACTGGCGCCTTGCGGTGGAAGGCCAGCCGGTCGGCGGCGGTGAAGGCGGGCTGGAAGCCCTCGGCGGTGAGGTCGGCGATCTCGATGTCGCCTGCGTCAAGCCCGGCCTCCCGGGCGCCCTCCGCCAGGGCGGCGGCCACGGCGGCGGTGAGGGAGGCGGGATCGGGGTGGGAGGTGACCACGAGAAGGCTCATGTCGCTGTCTCCTGCCGGACGAACAGCGGCCGGCGCGCTAACCTACGAAGCGTAAGTTACGTTTGGTAGGTTAGCGCGATGACGGGCGGAGTCAAGGGGTGGTGACAGGCTCCTGCACGGCCCCCACCAGCATGTCGGTCAGGGTGCGGGTGGCTGCATCGGGCGTCAGGGCGCCGGTGGCGGCGGCATGAACCAGCGCCTCGGCGGCGCCGATGAAGGCGAGCAGCGCCGCATCCAGCCGCCCGCGATCCACCCCGGGCAGCGGCTCCAGGGCCTGCCGGCATTCCGCCAGGAAGGTGCAGTAGCAGTCCTGCAACTGCCCTTCGGTGTCGTCGCTGGCGGTGAGGGCGGCGGTGATGGCGCGGATCTCGGCGCCGCTGGAGACGCCGCAGTCGACGTAGGAGCGGGCGAGGATGGCGGCGGTGTCGCGCAGGGAGCCGCCGCCGGCCGCCAGCGCCTTGCGCATGAGGGCGTTCTGGCGCTCGTCGTACTCGCGGTACAACGCCACCAGCAGGCCGCCGCGGGTGCCGAAGTGCTCGTACGCCACCGGCTTGCTCACCCCTGCTGCCTCGGCCAGCCGGGCCAGGGTGAGGGCGTCGGCGCCGTCCTGCCGCACGATGTCGTAGGCAACATCCATAAGCTGCTGCCGCCGCTGCGCCTTGCTGAGCCGCTTGCCGGCCATGGAGGGGTGGTCCTTGTTCCTGTGGGGGCGCCGTCAGCCGGGCTGATCGTCGCGGGCGGTTTGCCAGAAGTGCCGGGTGCGCGGCCCGATGCGGCCCGGCCAGCGCTCGGCCAGGGCCAGCACCTGATCCTGCAGGCCGGCCGCCAGGGCGCTGTCGCTGAGCAGGTGCAGGCTGCGGATCATGCGGGTGACGCGCAGGGTGTTGTGGTCGCCGTCGCGGAACCAGTCCGGCGCCTGCTTGCCGGCCGGAAAGGCCACCGCGTCGCCGTCAACCGTGAAGCCGAGCCGCCGCCCCATGGCCGCCAGCGCCTGCCGCAAGCGGTCCTGCGCCACGGCGCTGCCCCGGATGGCGGCGATGTCGTCGTCGGTGAGCAGCGGGGCGAAGGCGTTGAAGGCGCTGGCCTCGGGCAGGGGAAACAGCCACTGCACGAAATCATGCACCGTCTCCAGCCGGGTGGCATCGAAGCGGCAGATGTCGTCCAGGCTGCGGCCGCGATGATCGCGCCCGTCGCCGCAATAGAAGTCGGTGATCTCGCTCATGCCGGCCGCCACACCAATAACTCCAACCATCCCCAACATGGCAGGGGGGATGCGGGCGCTCAAGGGGGTGTGGAAATTGGCTGGGGCGCCAGGATTCGAACCTGGGAATGGCGGTACCAAAAACCGCTGCCTTACCGCTTGGCGACGCCCCAGCAGCCGGTCGGGCCGGAAAGGACGGGCAAAATAGACCATCAGACGGCGGATCGCAAGACGCTCCCGCCGTCGTGGCGGGCTCCCTGTTTAGGCGATGGCCGGCTGTTCCTCCGCCGGTGGGCGGGCGAGGGCGGTGGTGGCGGTCGGCCAGGGCGAGGCGGCGGGGTGGCCGTCGGGGCGCCAGCCGTCGCAGTGGCGGCGCAGGAAGGCGGTGATGTCGGTCGCCATCAGCGGCCGGCTGATGAGATATCCCTGCATCACGTCGCACGAGCCGGCGCGCAGGAAGTCGAAATGCGCCTGCGTCTCCACCCCCTCCGCCACCACCTTGAGGCCGAGCGAGCGGGCAAGGGAGATGATGGCGGCGACGATGGAGCGGTCGTCGGCTTCCGTCGTCAGGTCGCGCACGAAGCTCTGGTCGATCTTCAGGGCGTCGAGCGGGAACCGCTTCAGGTAGCTCAGCGACGAATAGCCGGTGCCGAAATCGTCCACCGCCACCCGCAGGCCCATGGCCTTCAGGCGCTGCAGGGTGGCGCGCGACTGTTCCACGTCGCCCATCACCATGCTCTCGGTGATTTCCAGCTCCAGGTTGGCCGGCGGCAGGCCGGAGCGGGCGAGGGCGGCCGCCACGTCGTCGATCAGCGTGCGCTCGCGGAACTGGCGGGCCGACAGGTTGACGGCGATGGTCAGGTCGGCGAAGCCCTGGCGGCGCAGGTGCTCGGCGAAGGTGCAGGCTTCCTGCAGGATCCAGGCGCCCAGCGGCACGATCAGGCCGGTCTGCTCCGCCACCGGAATGAACTCCGCCGGCGAGACCATGGGCCGGCCCTGCGGCACCCAGCGCACCAGCGCCTCCAGCCCCAGCACCTGGCCGGTGGTGCCGCAGACCTTGGGCTGGTAGGCGAGGGCGAACTCGGTGCGCTTCAGGGCCCGCCGCAGGTCGGCCTCCAGGGTCAGGCGGCGGAAGACGGCGGCTTCCATGTCCTGGGTGTAGAACTGGAAGGTGTTGCCGCCGGCCTCCTTGGCGCGGGCGAGGGCGACGTCGGCGTTCTTCAGCAGCGCCTCGGCGTCGCGGCCGTCGGTGGGATGCACCGCCACCCCGACCGAGGCGGTGACGTAGACCTCGTGCCCGTCCAGCGACAGCGGCCGCGCCAGTTCCTGGAACGCCTGCCGCAGCACCGCCACCGTCTGCTGCACCTCGGTGAAGCCGCGCAGCACCAGGGCGAACTCGTCGCCGCCCAGGCGACCGACCGTGTGAACGTCCACATCGACCACCGCCGTCAGGCGCTGGCCGACCTCGCGGATGAGGGCGTCGCCGGCGGCGTGGCCGAGGCCGTCGTTGAGGGTGCGGAAGTTGTCGAGGTCGAACAGCGCCAGCGCCACTTTCTCATCCGGCTTGCGCAGCTGGATGGCCATGGCCAGCCGGTTGCGCACCATGGCGCGGTTGGGCAGGCGGGTGAGGGCGTCGTGGTAGGTGCGGAAGTGCAGTTCCTCGGCGCTCGCCTTGGCGTCGGTGACGTCGTGGAAGACGGCGACATAGCTGCGCGGGCGGCCTTCCCAGTTCTCGATCATGGTGACGGTCAGCATGATGGCGTATTCGCTGCCGTCGGGGCGGGTGTTCCACACCTCGCCCTGCCAGTGCCCGACCTTGCGGGCGGCGCGCCAGATGGCGGGGAAATCCTGGTCGGCGCGGGCATCCAGCGTCAGCCCGCCCCAGTGGCGGCCGATGGCGTCGTCGGGGCGGACGCCGGTGATGGCGGTGAAGGCCGGGTTGACCGAGACGATGCGGCCGTCGGCATCGGCGACGATCACCCCTTCGACAGCGCGTTCGAACACCTTGTTGGTGATGGCCAGCTGGTCCTCGGCGGCGGCGCGGCTTTCCATCTCCTGCCGCAGGTCGGCGTTGGTGCGGGCGAGGTCGCTGGCCTTGGCGCGCAGACGGGCGAGAATGGCCCCCAGGTAGACCACCAGCAGCACGGCGGCGGTGAACAGCAGGCCGCGGAAGGTGGCGGCCCGCTCGGCGGCGGCGGAGAAGGCGGCGCTGAACACCGCGTCCAGCCGCCGCGCCTGGGGCTCCATGGCCGGGGCGGTGGCGGCGCGCAGGTGATCGTCGAGCGCTTCCCGCGTGTCGAGGATCATCTCCAGGTGGGCGAGCACGGTGTCGACCGTCTGGGCCAGGATGGCGCTGCCGCCGGTGGTGTAGGCCTTCAGCTCGGCGGCGGCGACGACGGCGGTGCCGATGGCCAGTTCCGGCCGCGGCCCGGCCAGATCGTGGGCGGCCCGCAGCAGCCGCGCTGCCGCCCGCTCGGCATGGAGGCGGTCGGCGTCGCTCAGGCGGGCGGAGGCGAGGTCGCGCACCGCCTCGTCGATGGCCACCGGGATGTAGGACAGCGAGGCATGCAGCACCGCATTGCGGGACTTGAAGGCGTCGATGTGGCTGTCCTTGGCGGCCAGATCCTCCTCCAGCACCGCCAGCACCGCCTGGGCATCGCCGCGCCAGGGCTCCGCCAGGCCTTCGGCCAGCAGACGCAGACGCAGGGCCTGGGCCTCCAGCCCGCGCATGTGGGCGACCAGCGGGTCGACGTGCGGCAGGTAGCCGTGACGGGCCAGCACCAGGTCGCGGTTGAGGGTCGCCTCGCGCTGGGCGAAGGCCTGCACTTCGGCCGCTGCCTCGCGCGGGCGGGCGGTGTCGACCCGGCTTTCCAGGAAGAACACGGTCAGCGCCGCGACCAGGGCGGCGCCGATGCCGATGGTGGCGAGGCGGGCGCGCAGCCGGGTCATGACGCCGGCTCCCGCACCGGCGGCCGGGCGGTGCCGGGCGGCCGGCCGGTCAGGGTGCGCAGGAAGGCGGTGATGTCGGCGACGTCCCCGTCGGTGAGGCTGCGGCCGAGCTGGTAATAGCCCATCACCCGCACCGCCCCTTCCAGGGTCTGGATGGAGCCGTCGTGCAGGTAGGGGGCGGTCTGCGCCACGTTGCGCAGCGACGGCACCTTGAAGGCGTGGCGGTCTTCCTCCCGCCCGGTGACGGCGAAGCGGCCGAGGTCGGACTCCGGCACGGTGCTGCGGCGGGGGAAGAACGGCCGGAACAGGCCGACCTTCTGGATCATGGTGCCGCCGACGGCGCGGCCCTGGTGGCACGAGGCGCAGCCGTAGGACTTGAACAGCGCATAGCCGCGGCGGGCATCCTCGTCGATGGCGGTGGTGTCGCCGCCGAGCCAGCGGTCGAACGGCGAATCCGGCGTCACCAGGGTGGCGACATAGGCCGCCAGCGCCGCCTTCAGCCGATCCTCGGCCAGACCCTGCGACGCCAGCCGGCCGTAGACCGGGTCCTGCCGCAGGCGGGCGGCGATGTCGTCCCAGCGGCCGGCCATTTCCTCTTCCACCGCATGGCCGACCTGCTCGGTCAGCGACTTGGTGTGGCCGGTCCAGCCATAGCGGGCGTGCAGGGCGGTGTTGAAGATGCTGGGGGTGTTGAAGGGGCGGGTGCCGGCGCTGCCTTCGGCCAGGGCGCGGCCGTCGTCGCCGCCGTTGCCGACGTCGTGGCAGCTGGCGCAGGACAGGGTGCGGTCCCCCGACAGGCGGGGGTCGAAGAACAGGTGACGGCCGAGGTCGGCCAGCCGCGGGTCCACCGCCACGGTCACCGGCAGCGGCTCCACCGGCTCGCCGGAGGGCAGGCCGGCGGCATCGGACGGCGGCGGCACCGGCGCGGCCAGCGCCGCCGGATCGCCGGCGCGGGCGGCGACGGCGGTCAGCAGCAGCAGGCCGCCGGCCAGGGCGAGCCCGGTCAGCAGGCGAGCGCGGCGGACAAGCGGTAAGGATGTGGCCGGATCAGCCAGAACAGGCATTCAGCGAAGCCCCATTCGCCGGTGAGCTTTCGGATGATGATGCCGGTGATAGGGTTAAGGAACAAACAAAAAGGGAGGCATAACCTTCTTCTGGTCAGCCTCCCTTAATCCTGTGGTGTAACTTAAGGAGTAAGCGCCTTCTATCGCTGAGCTTTTATGACCTCGCCTTTGCGCGTGGCAGGCGAAGGTCGAGGCTTTGTCCCCGGCGGCCCTGCCTGCCGCCGGGGTGGCCGTTTTACTTGGCGTCGGCGGCGGCAGCGGCCGGCGTCCACCGCAGCACCGGCTTGCGGGCGGCCAGGGTTTCATCCAGGCGCCGGCGCGGGGTGAGGCGCGGCGCCTGCTTGAACGACTCGGCATCGCTCTTCGCCTTCTCCGCCAGATGACGGACGGCGGCGATGAACACGTCGAGGGTCTGGCGGCTTTCCGTCTCCGTCGGTTCCATCAGCAGGGCGCCGTGCACGACCAGCGGGAAGTACATGGTCATGGGGTGGAAGCCCTCGTCGATGAGCGCCTTGGCGAAGTCCAGCGTCGAGACGCCGGTGTCCTTCAGGAAGCGGTCGTCGAACAGCGCCTCGTGCATCACCGGCGCCGGGAACGACGGGGTCAGCACGTCCGACAGGCGGGCGTAGAGGTAGTTGGCGTTGAGCACGGCGTCGTCGCTGGCCTGCTTCAGGCCATCGCGGCCCATGCTCATCATGTAGCCGAGCGCCCGGACGAACACGCCGAACTGGCCGTGGTAGCCCTTCATGCGGCCGAACGGGTGCTTGCCGGCCGGGGCGCAGGCCGGATCCTTCACATGCTCCACCAGCCGGAAGGTGCCGTTCTCCTCCACCACGAAGGGCAGCGGGGCGAAGGGCGCCAGGGCGTCGGACAGCACCGTCGGGCCGGAGCCGGGGCCGCCGCCGCCATGGGGGGTGGAGAAGGTCTTGTGCAGGTTGATGTGCATGGCGTCGACGCCGAGGTCGGCGATCTTCACCCGCCCCATGATGGCGTTGTAGTTGGCGCCGTCCATGTAGACGTAGGCGCCGACGTCGTGCACCGCCTGCGAGATGGCGATGATGTCGCGCTCGAACAGGCCGCAGGTGTTGGGGTTGGTGACCATGAAGGCGGCGACGTCGGGGCCGAGGGCGGCCTTCAGGGCGTCGAGGTCGACGCGGCCGTCTTCGGTGGCCGGGATCGACTTCACCGTGTAGCCGACCAGGGCGGCGGTGGCCGGGTTGGTGCCGTGGGCGCTTTCGGGCACCAGCACCACCTTGCGGGCGTCGCCCTTGTGCTCGTGCGCCTGGCGGATGGCGAGCATGCCCGCCAGTTCGCCGTGGGCGCCGGCGGCGGGCGACAGGGCGACGGCCGGCATGCCGGTCATGGCCTTCAGCCAGCGCGCCAGCTCGTGCATCAGCTCCAGCGCGCCCTGCACCGTCTGCTGCGGCTGGAACGGGTGGATGTCGGCAAAGCCCGGCAGGCGGGCCAGCTTCTCGTTCAGGCGCGGGTTGTGCTTCATGGTGCACGACCCCAGCGGGAAGAAGCCGGTGTCGATGCCGTAGTTCTTCTGCGACAGGCGGGTGTAGTGGCGCACCACCTCGGGCTCCGACAGGCCGGGCAGGCCGACGGCGCCCTTGCGGCGCAGGCCGCCCAGGCGGTCGTCGACGTCCGGCGCCGGCGGCAGGTCGACAGCGGACTTGCCGGGGCTGTCCATCTCGAAGATGAGCGGCTCTTCCACCACCAGACCGCGGTTGCCGGTGACG
The DNA here is from genome assembly GCF_039523075.1 of Caenispirillum bisanense. Lineage (NCBI taxonomy): Bacteria > Pseudomonadati > Pseudomonadota > Alphaproteobacteria > Rhodospirillales > Novispirillaceae > Caenispirillum > Caenispirillum bisanense. The sequence continues at coordinate 8,151 of NZ_BAAAEP010000024.1, read as the reverse complement.
GTGGGGCTGTTGGCGCCCTGCATGGCGTCCATGGCGGTCAGTCCTTCAGGCATCACAGCACCTCCGCGAGGGCGGCGACATAGGCGTCGATGTCGGCCTCGGTGTTCATTTCGGTGGCGGCGACGATCATCACCTCGGCCAATTCCTCGTACTCCGGCCAGAAGCGGCTGGCGGGCACGCCGGCGAGGATGCCGCGGGCGGCCAGCGCGTCCACCACCTCGGCGGCGGGCTTGGGCAGGCGCACGGCGAACTCGTTGAAGAAGGCGCGCGGCAGCACCTTCACGCCCTTCACCTGCGCCATCTTCTGGGCCAGCAGCACGGCCGTCTTGTGGTTCAGCTCGGCCAGGCCGGTGAAGCCCGCTTCGCCCAGCAGCGTCATGTGGATGGTGAAGGCCAGCGCGATGAGGCCCGAGTTGGTGCAGATGTTGGACGTCGCCTTCTCGCGCCGGATGTGCTGCTCGCGGGTCGACAGGGTGAGCACGAAACCGCGGCGGCCGTCCTGGTCCACCGTCTCGCCGCACAGGCGGCCGGGCATCTGGCGGACGAACTTGTCGCGGGTGGCGAACAGGCCGACGCCGGGGCCGCCGAAGCCCGTCGGGGTGGCGAGCGACTGGCCTTCCGCCACCACGATGTCGGCGCCCATGTCGCCCGGCGGCGTCACGAGGCCGAGCGACAGCGGCTCGGCCACCGCCACCACCAGCAGCGCGCCGTGTTCGTGGCAAGCGTAGGCGAGCGTGCTCAGGTCCTGCAGGTGGCCGAAGAAGTCGGGGTTCTGCACCACCACGCAGGCCGTTTCGCTATCGACACGACCGATCAGGTCTTCCAGGCACAGCGGATCAGGCGCCAGGGTCTCGCAGTAGGCATCGGTGAACTTGAGGAACGTTTCGGTGGTGGACGCAAACTGCGGATGCAGGCGGCCCGACAGGATCACCTTGTTGCGCCGGGTGATGCGCACCGCCATGGCGGCGGCCTCGGCGCAGGCGGTGGCGCCGTCGTACATGGAGGCATTGGCGACCGGCATGCCGGTCATGAGCGCCACCTGGGTCTGGAACTCGAACAGGTACTGCAGGGTGCCCTGGGCGATTTCCGGCTGGTAGGGGGTATAGGCGGTGAGGAACTCGCCGCGCTGGATGAGGTAGTCGAGGCTCGCCGGCCAATGGTGGCGATAGGCGCCGCAGCCGAGGAAGCTCGGGCCGTCGGCCTGGGTCATGTTCCGGCGGGCGAGGCGGCCGAGGGTGCTTTCGACCGCCATTTCCGACTGGTGGGTCGGCAGGTCGGCGAAATCACCGCCGCGGGCGGCTGCGGGCACGTCCTTGAACAGCGCATCGACGCTCTCGGCCCCGATGACCTGGAGCATGGCCTGCCGGTCGGCATCGGTGAGGGGAAGGTATCGCATGGGGATCGGTTCCTGCGTGTGGGGGCGCGGGAGACGGGCCTAGCCGGAAGGGGAACCACCAAGACACCAAGACACCAAGAAGTCAGGAGCCAGGACCGGCCAACGCGCCGGTCACCCGGGGCAGAGTCCGGTCGCCTCGGTTGACGAGTGCCGGCTTCTCCCTGCCCACGGTCTCCTTGGTGTCTTGGTGTCTTGGTGGTTCAAACCCGTTCCAGCCCCGGCACCGCAACCCGGCGCCGGCCTTACAGCGACGCCACGTAGTCGTCGTAGGCGGCCTGGTCCATCAGGCCTTCGGTGTCCGGCTCGCCATCAAGCTTGATGCGATAGAACCAGCCGTCGCCGAAGGGGTCGAGGTTGATGGTGCCGGGGCTGTCGGGCAGAGCCTTGTTGAAGGCCACCACCTCGCCGCCGAGGGGGCTGTAGACCTCGCTCGCCGCCTTCACCGATTCGACCACCGCAGCCTCTTCGCCCTTGACGAGGGTGCGGCCGACTTCCGGCAGTTCCACGAACACCACGTCGCCCAGCTGTTCCTGGGCGTAATGGCTGATGCCGACGGTGGCGGTGTTGTCGTCCTCGATGCGGATCCACTCGTGATCCTTGGAAAACCACATGGTCATGTGACGCTCATCCCCTGTAGTAGCGCTGTTCGACGAAGGGCAGGGCAACAACGCGCGCCGGCAGCGGCTTGCCCCGAACGAGAAGGGTTACGGCGGTGCCGGGCTCGGCAAAGGCGGTTTCGACATAGCCCATGGCGACCGGGCCGCCGACCGTCGGGCCGAAGCCGCCGGAGGTGATCTCGCCGATGCGGCGGCCGCTGTCGTCCTGGATTTCGGTGTGGGCGCGGGCCGGGGCCTTGCCCTCGGGCAGGATGCCGACGCGGGTGCGGCCGACGCCGTCTGCCAGCTGGCGCCGGATAACGTCGGCGCCGGGGAAGCCGCCTTCTTCGCGGCGGCGCTTCTGCATGGCCCACACCAGGGCGCCTTCCACCGGCGTGGTGGTGGTGTCGATGTCCGACCCGTAGAGGCAGAGGCCGGCTTCCAGGCGCAGGCTGTCGCGGGCGCCGAGGCCGACCGGCGCCACGTCCGGCTGTTCGAGGATATGGCGGGCGAGATGCTCCGCCTGGTCAGCCGGCACGGAAATCTCGAAGCCGTCCTCGCCGGTGTAGCCGGAGCGGGTAACGAAGCAGGGCACGCCCGCCACCTCCAGCTTGCCCGCCGACATGAAGGTCATGGCGGCGGAAGCCGGCGCCAGATGCTCCATCACCCTGGCGGCGCCGGGGCCCTGGAGGGCGAGCAGGGCGCGGTCCTCCAGCACCTCCACCGTCACGCCCTGCGGCTCCAGGTGGCGCTTCAGGTGGGCGAAGTCGGCCTCCTTGCAGGCGGCGTTGACCACCAGCATCAGGCAGTCGCCGGCGTTGGACACCATCAGGTCGTCCAGGATGCCGCCGGCGTCGTCGGTAAACAGGGTGTAGCGCTGGCGGCCCGGCTTCAGTTCCAGGATGTTGCTCGGCACCAGGGTTTCCAGCGCCCGCGCCACCGCCTCGACACTGCTGCCGGTCAGGCGGCACTGGCCCATGTGGCTGACGTCGAACAGGCCGGCGTGCGCCCGCGTGTGCAGGTGTTCGTTGAGGATGCCCATGGGGTACTGCACGGGCATGGAATAACCGGCGAACGGCACCATCTTCGCCCCCAGCTCGCGATGCAGCGAGTCGAGTGGCGTGGTGCGCAAGGCATCGCCGGCAGCAGGGGTGTCCGACATGCGGTCCTCCGACAGCCAAGGCATCGCACCGCCGGCCGGATGGCCCGCGGCAGGTGATGCCCCCCTCTGTCTCAGGACCTGAAAGATTCACCGGCCCGGGGCCGGCTTACTTCGTCGGTGGGGTGATCGTGGCGCCTTGATGAAGGGAACGCCGGGGCGATGACCCGCTTTCCAGAGCGTCCCCCTGAACCACGCGGTCCTTGTTGCCTGAGAGTTTCCGGGGGCGGTTGCTCCTTCGGCGCCGGTACGGACCGATCTCTCCCGCGTGGCGGATCGGGACCGCCCCAGTGTAGAGGACTGGCGCCGGCCGTCAACGCCCCTCATGCCGCCGCAGGGAGACGCCCGCCCGCCTGCCGCCGCTGCCGCCGCAAGCGGCCCTGCCGCCGCCCGTGGGAGTGGACTTGCCGAAAATCCTTCCGCATGATGCGAAAAAAGCGCAGCGGTTGGGGGAAGCCCGGAGGGTGCGTGGTCACAAGTCTTGATTTCCGCCCCGTCACGCTGGTGACCGGCTGGCTGCTGCTGGTGCTGTCGGTGGGCATGATCCTGCCGATGGTGGTCGACGCCTACCTCGACAACCCGGACTGGCAGGTGTTCGGCGTCGCCTGCGGCCTCGGCCTGTTCTTCGGCAGCGCCCTGGTGCTGACCAGCCGCGGCGGCCCCATGAGCCTCAACCTGCGCCAGGCCTTCCTGCTCACCAACGTGGTCTGGGTGGTGCTGCCGGCCTTCGCGGCGCTGCCCCTGTGGCTCTCCGGCCTGACCTACACCGATGCCTTCTTCGAGGCCATGTCGGGCATCACCACCACCGGCGCCACCGTCATGGTCGGGCTCGACACCACGCCGCCCGGCATCCTGCTGTGGCGGGCGGTGCTGCAGTGGCTGGGCGGGCTCGGCATCATCATCATGGCGCTGACCATCCTGCCCATGCTGCGGGTCGGCGGCATGCAGATGTTCCGGGTGGAGGCCTTTGAGGCGCAGGAAAAGATCCTGCCGCGCGCCACCCAGCTGGCCGGCGCGCTGGTCGGGCTCTACATCGCCCTGACCGGCGGCACGGCGCTGCTGCTGTGGTGGGCCGGCATGCCCAGCTTCGATGCGGTGGCCCACGCCCTCACCACCATCGCCACCGGCGGCTACAGCACCCGCGACGCCTCCGTCGGCGCCTTCGACAGCGCCCTCATCGACGCCATCATCACCGTCGGCATGATCGTCGGCGGCATCCCCTTCCTGCTGCTGCTGCAGGCGGTGCGCGGCAAGGGCAACCAGCTGCTGACCGACACGCAGGTTCACTGGTACCTGGGGACGCTGGCGGTGTTCGTGCTGTCGGTGGCGCTGTGGCTGTGGCTGGTGGACGATTTCCACCCCTTCCAGGCGCTGCGCTATTCCGCCTTCAACGTCACCTCGGTGATGACCGGCACCGGCTACGCCACCGCCGACTTCAACGCCTGGACCGGCTTTCCCATCGCCGCCATCTTCTGCCTGATGTTCGTCGGCGGCTGCGCCGGTTCCACCACCTGCGCCATCAAGATCTTCCGCTTCCAGATCCTGTACGAGACCGCGCGGGTGCAGATTCGCCGCCTGCTGCAGCCGCACGGGGTGTTCATCCCCTACTTCAACCACCGTCCGGTGCAGGCCGGCGTGCCCGAGGCGGTGATGGGGTTCTTCTTCCTCTACCTGCTGTCCTGCGCCTTCCTGACCATGGCGCTCGGCCTCATGGGGCTGGATCTGGTGACCTCCGTCTCCGGCGCCGTGACGGCCATCAGCAACGTCGGCCCCGGCCTCGGCTCCACCATCGGCCCGGCCGGCAACTTCGCGCCGCTGCCCGATGCCGCCAAGTGGCTGCTGGCCTTCGGCATGATGCTCGGCCGGCTGGAGCTGTACAGCGTGCTGGTGCTGCTGCTGCCGCGCTTCTGGCGGGATTGAAACGCCGCCGCCGCCACCCCTTGTCTTGAGTGTATGGCCCTTCGGAGACGCATCCATCATGGCGGCAGCCTCGGTCCTGCGCATTCCCTTCCGCCTCGCGCCGGTGACGGCGGCGGCGACCGTGCCGCTGCGCCACGCGGTGCTGCGACCCATGCAGGCGGAGGCCGACTGCATCTATGACCAGGACGCCACCGCCGGCGCCTACCACGCCGGTGCCTTCGTGGAGGACCGGCTGATCGGCGTGGCCTCGGTCTTCCCCGAAAGCGAGGACGGCCGCCTGCACGCCGGCGACTGGCGCATCCGCGGCATGGCGGTGGCGGAACGGTTCCGCGGCCACCGCATCGGCGCCGCGCTTCTGCATGCGGTGGTGGCCCATTGCGCCCTGCAGCAGGACGGCGGCCTGCTGTGGTGCAACGCCCGCATTCCGGCGGAGAGCTTCTACCGCCGGTTCGGCTTCGTGCGCGGCGGCGACCCCTTCGACCAACCACCCCTCGGCCCCTGCGTCCGCATGCACCGCCCGCTGGGACCGGGCGACAGGGTGTACCGGATGTGAGGGAGGGGCGTGGTAGCGTCTGGCGGCATGGCGGCTTGATTTCTTCTTCAGGTTGACTAGGCTTCCGGCGCGCCGGGTTGACCGGCGTCATCCGGATCCTGGTCATGCCGCCGCCCTACTTCCATTCCGGCTAGGGGTGCTTCCAGTACAGGGGCACCGACTACAGCCTCGCCCACCTTGACGAGTTTGTTCTGACGGTGACCGATTCGGCCAAGGTTGACGCCCGCATCGCCGTCACCTTCACCGACCATTGCTTCACCCGCGACCGCCGGCAGGGGGACGCGGCGGATCTCGCCTTTCCCGGCTGCTCGCGGGATGACGGCGTCTTTTGCCTGCAGCGCTACCATCATTCACTCCAGGCCCCGGCTTACATCCGCGATTTCCACAGGGCGGTTGCGTGGAACCTGAAGGGCGACGAAACCTACGCCGTCATTCCCACCGTGACGCAGGACGGGCAGGCGCAGCACTACGCCATCATCTTCTCGCTGGACCGGGTCCGGGGCGTCGAGGGGATCGACCTGCACATGCGGGTAAGGACCGCCCATCCCCGCACCGAGCGCGACCTGACCACCTACGGCAGCATTCGCTTCGCCCATCTGGTGCGGCTGCGGCGGGAGAACCAGCGACCGCGGCGGGTGTACGACAGCCGGCGCCGCAAGCCCCGGCGGCCCTGACCGATCCGGCGGCAGAAACGAAAATAGCCCCTTTCGGGGCTATTTCGATGGCGAAGCCACCTCGGGGCGAACCTCTTGCCGGCGAACCGGCTGTCCCCTCGTCCGAGCGGGACCAGCCTTGCGGCTGGTGGGGCTGGCTCTGCGCACGCCCAGGAGTCCAGCGGTCTGCCGATGCTGGCGTTCCAGCAAGCACCGGCACCTTCATTTAGCCACAGCGGTGGCCGAAGTCAATCGGGCTGCGGCCCCTCACAGAATCTCCAGCACCTGTTCCGGCGGGCGGCCGAGGCGGGCCTTGCGGTCGTCCACCACCACGATCGGGCGTTCGATCACCGCCGGGTGGGCGATCATGCCGGCGATCAGCTGGTCGTCGGTCAGCGCCGGGTCGTCCAGGCCGTGTTCCTTCGCCTCCTTGCGGCGCAGCAGGTCGCGCGGGGCCATGCGGAGCAGTGCCAGCAGCCGGCGCAGGTCGTCGGCGGTGGGCGGGGTTTCCAGGTAGGGGATGACGGTCGGCTCGATGCCCCGTTCCTGCAGCAGCGCCAGGGTCTGGCGCGACTTGGAACAGCGGGGATTGTGGTAGATGGTCACGGCCATGATACGGCTGCTCCAGTTGGTGCTGGCGTCCGGTTGGTCTACAACTGATGGCATCCGCCGCGCGAAGGCGCGCGTTGCGACGGTTGAACCAGTTCAAGGGTAACCCCTCTTGCCATGAAGCCTGCCGCCGTACAACCCCACCCGTCCGCCCGCCTGTTCACCGCCCTTGCCGTCCTGCTGCTGGCCGCCCTGCTGGCGGTGGTGGCGCCGTTGCCGGCCGCTGCCCAGCAGGGCGGCGGACAGCCGGCGGTGGAGGCCGAGACCACCGCCCAGCTGGAGGCCCTGGTCGCCACCCTGAAGGACGACGCCCGCCGCCAGCAGCTGGTCGGCCAGCTGGAGGCGATGATCGCCGCCCAGCGCCAGGTGGAGGAACGTCTGCCGCCCTCCACCCTCGGTGCCCGCCTGCTGGAGCAGGTGTCGGGCGCCCTCGGCTCGGCCAGCGCCCAGGTGGTGCGGCTGGCGACGGCGGCCGCCGACGTGCCCGGCATCGTCCGCTGGTTCAGCCGCTGGACCGGTGATCCGCAGGCGCGCGAGCGCTTCCTTGATGGCAGCCTGCGGGTGGCCGGCATCATCCTGTGCGCGCTGGCGGCGCTGTGGCTGGCCCGCAAGCTGGTGGCGCGGCCCCGCCACCGGCTGGAGGCGCGCGAGGTGCGGCCGCGGTGGGCGGAACGGGTGATGCTGACCATCGGCCTCGCCCTGGTCGAGCTGATCCCGCCCGCCGCCATGGTGGCGGTGGGCTATGCCGTCATGCCGCTGGTCAACCCCGCCCCCACCGCCCGCGTCGCCGCCATCGTGCTGATCACCGCGCTCGCGGCCCTGCAGGCGGTGATGATCATCGCCCGCCTGCTGCTGGCGCCGCACGCCCGCAGCCTGCGCTGGCTGCCGCTGTCCGACGAGACGGCGCATTACCTGTATCTGTGGGCGCGACGGCTGTCGCTGATCGGCATCGTCGGCTTCTTCGGCGCCGAGACGGCGGTGATCTTCGGCCTGCCGCCGGGGGGCTATGCCCTCATCACCCGCGTCGTCGGCTTCATCATGGCCATCCTGGCGATCATCGTGGTGATGCAGAACCGCCATCACGTGGCGTCGTGGCTGCGCGCCCGCCGGGTGGTGGTGCGCGAGACGCCGGCGACCGCCCCCGCCGCCGCCACCGCCACCGCCGCCCCGGTCTCCGAGCGTCCGGCCTCGGCCGCCGAGGTGGCTGCCACCACCCCCGACACCACCGGCGCCCTGACCGGCACCGCCCCGGCCCCCGGCGACGC